>NZ_RZQG01000882.1:0-2414 GCF_003998635.1 Mesorhizobium sp. M7D.F.Ca.US.004.03.1.1 | reverse complement strand
CTGCTGGACCCCGGTGCTGATCAGCGCGACCATGGATCTCGGCCAGGTCGTGCTGCTTGCCGCGTCGCTCAGCTTCATCGGTCTCGGTGCCACGCCGCCGACGCCCGAATGGGGGTCGATGATCTCCGATGGCGCCGTCCATTTCTACCAATGGTGGATCGCTTTCGGTCCCGGCGTCGCCATCCTCACCATCGTGCTCGGCTTCAACTTCATCGGCGACGGCTTGCGCGACATTCTCGATCCAAGGTCGGACTAGGCGATGAGCGCACAGATCTCTTCAGCGCGCTCCGGCGCAGTAGTCGACAAGGCGGGCGAGCGCGAGCCGCTGCTGTCCATACGCGGCCTGCGGGTCGGGTTCCGGCGGGCAGGCAATCAGTTCGAAGCGGTGCGCGGCATCGACCTCGACGTCGCCAAGGGCGAAGTGGTCGGCATTGTCGGCGAGTCCGGCTCGGGCAAGTCCGTCGGCATGCTCGCCGCGCTCGGCCTCACGTCAAAGAACGCGGTGGTCACCGGCTCGGTCCGCTTCAACGGCGACGAACTGGTTGGCAAACCGGCGCGCGAGATGCGCAAGATCAGGGGCGCGCGCATCGCCATGATTTTCCAGGACCCGCTGTCCTCGTTGAACCCGGTGATGACTGTCGGCGCCCAGATCGCCGAGGCGGTCAGGCTGCATCAGCGCGTGACGCGCAAGCAGGCCATGGCGCGTGCGGTGGAGCTGCTCCATCTGGTGGCGATCCCGCAGCCGGAGCGCCGGGTCAACCAGTATCCGCACGAATTCTCCGGCGGCATGCGCCAGCGCGCGGTCATCGCCATGGCCGTCGCCAACGATCCAGACCTGTTGATCGCCGACGAGCCGACCACGGCGCTCGATGTCACGGTGCAGGCGCAGATACTGTCGGTGCTGCGCTCGCTGCAGGAACGGCTCGGCCTCGGCCTGGTGCTGATCACCCATGATCTCGGCGTCGTCGCCGGTCATGCCGACCGCGTCGCGGTCGTCTATTCCGGCCGTGTCGTCGAACAGGCTAGCGTGTCCGAGCTGTTCGCCGACCCGCGCCACCCTTACACGCGGGGCCTCATCGCCTCGATCCCCAATCTCGAGGAAAGCCGCGAGCGGCTGTTCTCGATCGACGGCTCGCCGCCCGCACTTGGGCGCTTGCCGGGCGGCTGCGCCTTCCATCCGCGCTGCATCCATGCCGAGGCACGCTGTAGGATCGAGGATCCTCCGCTGCACGATATCGGCGGCCGGTTCTCGGCCTGCCATTTCGCGACGACCTTGCCGCCCTTCCACAGCGCCGCGCTGGCAGCGGCAAGCCTGGACAATGGAAGCGTGGCCCCATGAGCGCAGCAGAGCAACTCCAGGCAGAAACCAAACCGGCGCCCGCACTGTCGGTGCGCCACCTCGTCAAGGACTTTCCGGTACGCGGCGGCCTCGTCTTCGACCGTGCCGTTGCCCATGTCCGTGCGGTCGCCGATGTTTCCTTTGACGTAGCACCCGGCGAAACGCTGGGCCTGGTCGGCGAGTCCGGTTGCGGCAAGTCGACCCTAGGGCGCTGCCTGATGCGGCTGATCGAGCCGACCAGTGGCGAAAGCTGGTTCCGTGGCCAGAACCTGCTCGCGCTCAACCACGAAGACATGCGCCTGATGCGGCGCTACATCCAGCTGGTCTTCCAGGACCCCTATGGGTCGCTGCATCCGCGCATGCGCATTGCCGACAACATCGCCGAGCCGCTGCGCATGAGCGACATGTCGGCGGTCGACCGCCGCGCGCGCGTCGCCGAGCTGCTCGAACTGGTGCGGCTCAATCCCGATCACGGCAAGCGCTATCCGCACGAACTGTCCGGCGGTCAGCGCCAGCGCGTGGTCATCGCTCGCGCGCTTGCGCTGAACCCGCAAGTGGTGATCCTCGACGAGCCGGTTTCGGCGCTCGACGTTTCGGTGCAGGCTGGTGTGCTGAACCTACTCAAGGATATCCAGCAATCCTTCGGCACGTCCTATCTGTTTATCGCCCATGATCTGTCCGTCGTGCGCCACATCTCGCATCAGGTGGCGGTGATGTATCTCGGCAAGATCGTCGAGATCGCGCCGGCGGCCGAACTCTATTCGAGGGCGCTGCATCCCTATACCCAGGCGCTGCTGTCAGCCGTGCCGCTCGCCAATCCCGAGAAGGAGCGCAAGCGCGAGCGCATCGTGCTGACCGGCGATGTGCCGAGCCCGCTCAACCCGCCCTCCGGCTGCCGCTTCCGCACGCGCTGCTTCAAGGCGCAGGCGATCTGCGCTTCCGTCGAACCGCCGCTCGATCCGGCTGGCGGTTCGCGTCGCGTCGCCTGCCATTTCCCGGAGCCGGTCAACACTTTCAAGGCCGTCTGATTGGCCTGCCGAATTCACCCGAAGGAATTTTGATCGTGACTGAGGAC
>NZ_RZQG01000881.1:0-2418 GCF_003998635.1 Mesorhizobium sp. M7D.F.Ca.US.004.03.1.1 | reverse complement strand
GAGCCGGCAGCGTCCTCAACCAATTTCCTGAAGTCCGTTGGAGGGTGCGCGGTCAAGTGCTCGTATGCATCCGTGGGTCGTTGGTAGCGGCCTTCCGCTATTGCCTGGCATAGCGTCGAAAAGGCATGCGGGCCACGGGTCCTCCATCTCTGCCAGGCGCTCACCCTTGAGCCATACAGACCGATAAGTTGCACCCATTTGGCCGGGACGCAAAGGATAGCAGCCGGGCTTGGCATTGACGCACCCATGCGCCACGCTTTAGCACTTCAGTCCCGCCGGCGCGGGGGAGGGATTCTTTCACGATGGATTTTGGCGGAGGCGACGAGATTCGCTTCGAACATCTGGGTCGGGCCGGCGTCGTCACCTTGACGCGGCCGCAGGCGCTCAATGCCTTGACGCACCGCATGATCAGGGCGCTCGACGCTGCTCTTTGCGCCTGGGAGACCGATCAAGGCATCGACGTCATCGTCGTCAAGGCCGAGGGCAGGGCCTTTTCGGCCGGCGGCGACATACTGCATGTCTACGAGACCGGCCGGGCTGGAAAACCGCCGGTCGAGTTCTTCGCCGACGAATACCGGCTCAACGCCCGCATCAACAGCTCTAGGAAACCCTACGTCGCCCTGATCGACGGCATCGTCATGGGCGGTGGCGTCGGCATTTCCTTCCACGGCTCGCATCGGGTGATGACCGAGAATGCCCAGTTCGCCATGCCGGAGGTCGGCATCGGCTTTTTCCCCGATGTCGGCGGCAGCCACCTGCTGCCTGATCTCGGCGGCTCTTTCGGCATGTATCTGGCGCTGACCGGCAATCGCATCCGCTATGGCGACGCCCTGTGGTCGGGCCTGGCCACCCACACCATCAAGGCCGAGGACCAGGGCGGCTTCCTCGACCGGCTGACGCTGACCGGCGACCCGGAATCGGTGCTGCGCGGTTTCTTCATCCAGGCAAGGCGAGAGACCGACAGGCCGACGCTGGAGGCGATATCGAGCCATTTTTCGCAACCGTCCCTGAAACGCGTCATCGACAGCCTGGAGCGGGCAGCAGGCGCCGACGAATTCGCGGCAAAGACGCTGGCGACAATCCTCACCCGCTCGCCCACCAGCCTGCGCGTCGCCTGGCGTCAGATCAGCGCCGGGCTGACCCTGTCCATGGAAGCATGCATGAAGATGGAGTTCCGCATCCTCAACCGGATGCTGGCCGGCCATGATTTCTACGAAGGCATTCGCGCCGCCATCATCGACAAGGGCTCGAAGCCGCAGTGGCGGCCGGCGAGCCTCGGTGCGGTCAGCGATGCCGATGTCGACGCCTATTTCGCTCCGCTGGGCGAAAGGGAGCTCGAGCTGTGAGCGAAGTGACCTCCCGACGTGTCGTGCTGCAGCCCTCCGGGGTGGAGGTGATCTTCGCCTGGTTCCAGCGCGTAATATCGGGCTACTGCCTGCTGTTCGGCATTCTCTACTGGATCAAGCTGATCGGCTTTTATCCGGGCTCGCTGTGGCGTTTCGACCTGATGCCCGTGCATTGGCAGGTGGCGGCCGTGGTGCTCGCCGTGTTCTTTCCCTTCGCCGCTGCCGGCCTGTGGATGCTGGCGTCCTGGGGGCCGGTGATCTGGTTCATTTGCGCGGTGACCGAGACCGTCATGTATGCCGGCTTTCCCGAGCTTTTCGGCCACCGTATGCTGATTGTCGTCTCGCATGCCGCGGTGGCGGTGCTCTACATTGTCTTCCGCGTCGTCATCTACCTGCAGAAGCGCCCTGTCCGCCACTAAGTCCTTGAGCACATTGGCGACCTGGCTTCTGCCTCGATTCGGCCCCTCAATTGTTGCCGAAATCTTTAGGTTAATTATCCTTGCTCGGGTGACCGTTCGTTAAGCCTCTTTCGAAACCTGTTACCGGTAAGCTCTTGTTAGCCCTAGCGTTTAAGTCGAATTTTATGAGTATTCGATAGTGTCGCGATCAAGGTGAAAAACAAAAAATCACCAGGGCGACAAACGAGAGGCAAAGACAATGATCAATTCGCGTCCGGCGGCGAAGACCGCCAACGTATCCGACGATCGCCGCGAGGCTATCCGTTCCCTGTACATGGAATCGCTGCAGCTTGTTGAGCGGCTGCACCGCCGCCTGCTTGATGTGATCAAGGACGAATTCGACCGCAACGGCCGTTCCGACATCAATGCCATCCAGGCGCTGCTGCTGTTCAACATCGGCAATTCCGAGCTGACCGCCGGCGAACTGCGCTCGCGTGGCTACTATCTCGGCTCGAACGTCTCCTACAATCTGAAGAAGCTGGTCGATCTCGGCTTCATCAACCACCAGCGCTCGCGCATCGACCGCCGTTCGGTCCGCGTCTCGCTGACGCCGAAGGGCAACGAGGTGGCCGAGGTCGTCGCCGGCCTTTACGAGCGTCATGTCGGCTCGATCG
>NZ_RZQG01000880.1:0-2419 GCF_003998635.1 Mesorhizobium sp. M7D.F.Ca.US.004.03.1.1 | reverse complement strand
CGCTTCAGCTGACCGACTTCCTCGGCAATCTCGGCCAGCACGCCCATTGCCTTTTCCACCGATTTGCGCGAACCGCCGGCGTCCTGGATGTTGAAATGACGTTTGCCGGCAGCGACGCCCTTCTGGCCGTAGAGGGTGAGCTGGTTGACCTCGCAACCGAGGCCGACCATCAGCACGCCGCCGAAATTCGGGTGGCGGGCGTAGCCGGCAAGCGTGCGGTGCAGCACCATCATGCCGTCGCCGGTGCCGCTCATGCCGCAGCCCTGGCCGTGGACGATCGGCACGAAGCCGTCGATGCCGGGATATTTCGGCAGCAGCGTCCGGTTGGCGGTGTCGGCGATGGAATGGCAGACGGTGGCCGAGCAATTGACGCTGGCGACGATGCCGATGAAATTACGCGTGCCGGCGCGGCCGTCGGCGCGGCGATAGCCCATGAAGGTGCGGGCGCGGTCGGCCTCCGTCGCGTGCTCGGCCTCGCTCGGCGGCACGACCGGCAAGCGGCCGGATTCGAAAACCAGATTGTGCGAATGAACGTGCTCGCCCGCTGCAATATCCTGTGTGGCGCGACCGATCGCCTGGGCGTATTTCACCACGGCCTCGCCGGCGGCGATCGGCTTGATCGCCACCTTGTGACCGGGCTCGATCAACACACTGGCGACGGCACCGTTTGGCAACGCGGTGCCGATCTCGATGCGGCCGTTGGCGACTGCCACATTGTCGGCGGGGGACAGAAGAATGCAGTTGGAGGCGTTCACGGGCGGTTTCCTGGGTGATCCTGGGATGCGCGGGCGGATTGACACGCGCCTGTTTAAAGATAATGTCTTTTATCGTGAAAAAACAGTTTTGCGTCAATTGTTTTTTCGCTGGGGAGTTCCGCATGTCCTTGGGTGTTCCGGAAAGCGATTTCGCTTTTCAGGGTCATGGGAACGTCATATTGCGCTTCAAACCGGCCGCCGCAAGCGACGGCGTGCAACGGGTTAGGAATGTCGAAGAGCAACAACGTCTACAAGGATGCCTATAACCGCTGCCTGCGGCTGCTCGACGAAACGCGCAGCCTGCCTTCGGAGCCGGAACTGGGCACCTTGCTTGGCGTCAGCCGTACCACCGTCCGCACCATTCTTGCGCGCATGGAAGAGACCGGACTAATCGCCTGGAACAAGCGCGCCAAGACGGTGCTGCGCGAACCGCGTCCGGATGATTTCTTCCCCGAGGAAGAAACAGACACGCTGGCCGAAATCATCGAGCGGTCGTTTATGCGCAGGCTGCTTGCCGGCGGCGCCGAAGCCGGCATGCAGATCAACGAACTCGAACTGGCGCGAGAGATCGGCGTCGGCACCACCAGCGTGCGCGAGTTCCTGATCCGCTTCTCCCGCTTCGGCCTGATCGAGAAGCGCCGCAACAGCCATTGGGTGCTGAAGGGCTTTACGCGCGCCTTCGCGCTGGAGCTGACCGAAATCCGCGAAATGTTCGAACTGCGCTCGGCAGCCGCCTTCGCTGCTCTGCCGCAGGACAGCGCGGTCTGGGCCGATCTCGACCGTCTGGAAGACGAGCATCGCCAACTGGCAAGCGAGATCGCCTCTCGCTTCAACGAATTCTCCGAGCTGGACGAGCGCTTCCACCGGCTCATCCACCGGGCATCGCACAACCGCTTCATCGTCGATTTCTACGACGTCATCGCCATGATCTTCCACTACCACTACCAGTGGAACAAGGCGCAGGAACGTGAGCGTAACGAAGTCGCGATAGGTGAGCATCTGGTCTATATCGAGGCGCTGAAATCGCGTGACCTCGGCAAGGTCGACGCTGCCTGCCGCAAGCACCTGAAGTCGGCGCGCCAGACCTTGCTGACCTCGATCCCGGAGAGCCGGTCGCCACAAAAATCCTGAGCCGCGTCGCGGCTCAGAGTCTGTTTCATGCATGTCGTTGTCCCAAAACCGCAGCACACTTTTGAGCGACATGCATTGATATGCCGCGTTGCCGCAGCATCGAATTGGCGATTTTCCAGCTGCTGGCCGCGTGCTAGGTATGCTGGGTTGCTGCGAAGAGGCAGGGCTTTGACCATACCGAGGAGACGATGGAGCATGCCGGTCGCGCTGGTCGCGGCCTATCTGCTGCTGCTTCAGTCGACGCTTGGTGCCTTCGCCTTCGGCACCGGGCCAAATGCGTCGCAACTGGATGCCTTCGGCAACGTCATCTGTACCCATGAGGGCGCAACCCAGCTTCCCGGCGGCAACCAGCCGCCATCCCATCTGCCCGTATGCTGCGTGCTCGGCTGCAGCATGTTTTCGCCGGCCTTTGCGCCGCCGCCCGATGCCGGCCTGGCGCTGGCCAGTCTTTCCTTTGAAGCGGTCGCCTTTGTCTTCCCTGCGGCCGTCCATCTCGACTTTGCACGTGAGCGCTCGCCGTCGCACCCGCGCGC
>NZ_RZQG01000087.1:0-11887 GCF_003998635.1 Mesorhizobium sp. M7D.F.Ca.US.004.03.1.1 | reverse complement strand
AATGCCGCCCATGCCGGTGATGACAACGCGCTGCCGCATTCAGGTCAGGCTTTTTTTCGCGATCAGCGCGCGGACGGCTTCGACCATATCGCCGACATTCTTCAGATTGCTCCAGGCGTCGACCGTGTTCATCTCGATCTCGATGCCATACTCTTCCTCAAGATCGAAGATGATCTCCGTCAGTTCGAGCGAATGGATACCAAGCGAGGTCAATTCGGTGGTGGTGGTGATTTCTTCGCCGCCCGGCTCGGCATGAGCCTTGATCTTCGCGATGATATCCGTTGCCAGCTGGTCGGCCATTCGGTTTCTTCCCCACTATGTCACGTTTCCCGACGCCAACTGAGCAGCGCCCCTTTTTCTCCTGGTATCAAGCCGCCGTCGTCGTTTTATACCCCCGCCAAGCGCTGCATGACCGTACCAAGGTGGTTCCCTCTATAGAAACCGAAACGTTGTCAAGCAACAAGCTATATCGAACTCCAGGTCGACAAAGCCGCCGGAGTGCTTAACGTGCAGGCATGGATACGGTTGAACATGGCGGGATTTCGACGCAGCGCGTTGCGGGCGTGGCGCGGCTTTCCTGCGCTCTCAGTGAGGGTCGCACGCGCCTGCGGCGCCTCTATCAGGACGGTGCCGCCAAGATAAGGATGCCTTCTGTCTCGGCCGATCCGCTCGAAGCGGTGCTGATCAACACCGCCGGCGGGATGACCGGCGGCGACCGTATCGCCTGGGACGTCGATGTCGGCGCGGCTGCTTCGGCGTCGATCACGACCCAGGCCTGCGAGAAGATCTACCGAGCGGCATCCGACCGTGCCGAAGTGCGGGTCAATCTGTCGGTCGGCGAAAACGGCCGCATCGCCTGGCTGCCGCAGGAAACCATCGTTTTCGACCGGGCAGCCTTTGTCCGCACGCTCGACGTCGAGCTTGCCGTCGGCGCCGAGGCGCTGGTGCTGGAAGCCGCCGTCTTCGGCCGCCTGGCGATGGGCGAACGCGCCACGCAGGGGCATTTCCACGACCGCTGGCGTGTGCGCCAGGATGGCTCCCTCATTCATGCCGAGGATTTCCGCATCGGACCCGATATCGCCGCCACGCTCGACCGCCCGGCGGTAGCCGGTGGCGCGACCGCGATGGCGACGCTGCTTTTGGTGTCGCCGCGGGCCGAAGCCCTGCTCGATCCGGTTCTGGCGATCGTCGGCGACCACGGCAGCGCCAGTGTCTGGAGCGTGCAGAAATCTGGCAAGCTTCTTGCGAGGCTCTACGCTGGGGATGGCTACCAGCTGCGCCAACGGCTGGTTCCACTCGTCGAATTGCTCAACGGAAGAGCGGGGTTGCCCAAATTATGGTCACTGTAGGCCTGTCGCTACCAGCTTGGGAAAACGCATGAACCTGACGCCGAGGGAAAAGGACAAGCTGCTGATCGCCATGGCGGCGATCGTGGCGCGCAAGCGGCTTGAACGCGGCGTCAAGCTCAACCATCCGGAGGCGATCGCGCTGATCACCGACTTCGTCGTCGAGGGTGCCCGCGACGGCCGCCCGGTCGCCGAACTGATGGAGGCCGGCGCCCACGTCGTGACCCGCGCGCAAGTCATGGAAGGCATCGCCGAGATGATCCACGACGTGCAGGTCGAGGCGACGTTCCCCGACGGCACCAAGCTGGTGACCGTGCACGAACCGATCCGGTGAGGAGAGAAGAATGCTTGAGCTGCGCCCCAACTGCGAATGCTGCGATAAGGACCTGCCGCCGGAGGCGGCGGACGCATTGATCTGCACCTTCGAGTGCACCTTTTGCATCGACTGCGTGGAACAGGTGTTGGGCGGCGTCTGCCCCAATTGCGGCGGCAATTTTTCGGCGCGGCCGATCCGGCCGGCGGCGATGCTGAAGAAATATCCGGCGTCGACCAGGCGCGTTCTCAAGGCCGAAGGCTGCGGCCCCCCGCAAGGCCGCGTGAACAGCACGACCGGCCCAACGAAAGGCAAATAGAATGATCCCTGCCAAACGCCTATGCCTGTCGGCGATCCTCCTGCTGGCCGCTTCCATACCGGCCTATGCCCATGTCGGCATCGGCATCGGCACCACCTCCTCCTTCGCGGCCGGCTTCATGCACCCGCTCTCCGGCCTCGATCACATGACGGTGATGATCGCCGTCGGACTGTGGGCCGCGCTCAAGGGCGGCAAGGCGATTCTTGCCTGGCCGGCGGCCTTTGTCGGCGTCATGCTGGTCGGCGGTGTGCTCGGCATGCTGCATATGCCGCTGCCCTTCGTCGAGCCGGGCATACTGGCATCGGTCGTGGCGCTCGGACTGCTGGTGGCGCTGGCGGTCGATCTGCCGGTCTCGGCCGGCGTCGCCATCATTGGCCTGTTCGCGCTGTTCCACGGCCACGCCCACGGCACCGAAGTGCCGGAGAATGCCGGCGGGCTTGAATACATGGCCGGCTTTGCCATCGCCACAGCGGCTCTCCATGCCACCGGCATCGCCGCCGGGCTCGGTCTTGGTATCCGGTTCCGTGGCCTGGCCCGCGCCGCGGGTGCCGCCTGCGCTGCGGTTGGTCTCGGCCTCGTCTTCGGCGTTCTGTGAGGGGTGGCGATGATCCCCGGCGAAGTCATTACGGTGAGCGGCGACATCGAGCTGAACAAGGGCCTGCCGACCGTCACCCTGAAAGTCGCCAACAGCGGCGACCGGCCGATTCAGGTCGGCAGCCACTACCATTTTTTCGAGACCAATAAGGGGCTGAAGTTCGACCGCGAGCGTGCCAGAGGCATGCGCCTCGACATCGCCGCCGGCACGGCCATGCGCTTCGAGCCAGGACAGGAGCGCGACGTCACGCTGGTGCCGCTTGGCGGCAAGCGCGAGGTCTACGGATTTCAGCAGAAGGTGATGGGCAAGCTGTGAGATCTCCCAGCGTGCTCAGCTCAGTTCGACGGCTTGGCCGCAGCGTAGATGACGATCTTTCCGGGATCGCCGAATTCGACGGCGAGAATATCCTGCGCAAGCACGCGCCGCGATTCGATGGCGTTGAACAGCAGCGCGTTGGCCTCGATCTCCTTGCGCAGCTCCGCGATGTCGTCCTGATGCTGTCTGACCTTGCTCTCGATCGCTGGCGGCGGGCCGCCTTCAATGCGCGCGGCGTCCGTGAGGAACACGATATCCACCTTGTCAAGCTTGGACGTCTTGCGCACCGTGCCGATGTTTTCACGCGTCCGGTCGATTGCCGTGTTGACGTTTCCGGCTTCGGCGGTGGTCTTGGCTTCTTCCTGCTTGACCTGCGAGCCGATGATGCGGTTGACGGTCTCCGTGCTTTCCAGCCCTTGCGCCTTCGGTCCGGCAGCAGAACCTGCCACCGCCAGGAATGCCATGGCGGTGGCCGCCTGCAGCCGTCTTTTGGGAGAAAAGGTGGTCGCCATCGCTCGCTCCTGAGAGACGTCGTTTCGGGGCGCGGTTTAGCGCGAAAGAAGCAAAACGATTCCCGTCCGGCGAAGGTTCCTTTGCCGATGCGGCCGGCGGGCTGGATACCGGCCCGCCGCGCCGCTTTGTCAGCTCGCCTTCTTGGTGATCAGGGTCAGTGCGCCATTGGGTTGCATGCTGGCGGCGACGACTTGCGCCGAACTGAGCCCCTTGGCCTCCAGCGCCGACTTCACCTTGGGCGTGGCGTCGATCGAGCTACGCAGTTTCTTCAAGCCGTCATCGCCACGCTGGGCAATCACCTGGTTGACCTGTGTCTGGGTGTCCTTTGGCAGCTCGGTGATGTCGACGATGTTGACGCTCTGGATCGTCGGCACGGCCGACTGGGCGCTAGGGGCGGCTGGAGCAGGCGCGGTCGGCGCCGGAGCGGGCTGTTGCGCGGGCTGCTGTTGGGCACTGGCGGCACCCGCCAGCATCAGGCTGGCGGCGGCGGCAAGAACTATCGTTTTGCGCATGGATTTTCCTTTCCATCGATTGGCAAACGGTCGGTTTGGGGTGACGCCCCAAGCTCAACCGCCAAATGGGATCAGAAGGTGTCGCCGAGCGGGTCATTCCATGACCATTGGATGGCGGCAATGTGCAGCCGGGCTTCAATCAAACCGCATTTTGGCAAACCGCATTTCGGGAGCAATCGCTGATGGCCAGAATTACCCGCGCCGCCTACGCGCAGATGTATGGCCCGACGGTCGGCGACAGAGTGCGGCTTGCCGACACCGAGCTGTTCATCGAGGTGGAGAAGGATCTCACCATCCATGGCGAGGAGGTGAAATTCGGCGGCGGCAAGGTGATCCGCGACGGCATGGGCCAGAGCCAGGTTTCCAGAGCGCAAGGCGCTGTCGACTCCGTGATCACCAACGCGCTGGTGGTCGACGCCAGCGCCGGCATCTTCAAGGCCGATATCGGTCTGCGAGATGGGCGCATCGCTGCGATCGGGAAGGCCGGCAATCCTGATACTCAAGATGGCGTCACCATCATCATCGGCCCCGGCACCGAGATCATCGCCGGCGAAGGCAAGATCCTGACCGCCGGCGGCTTCGACGCGCATATCCACTTCATCTGCCCGCAGCAGATCGAGGAAGCGCTGATGAGCGGCATCACCACCATGCTCGGCGGCGGCACCGGCCCGGCGCACGGCACGCTGGCGACCACCTGCACGCCGGGGCCATGGCACATGGCCCGCATGATCCAGTCCTTCGATGCCTTCCCTATGAACATCGGCCTGTCGGGCAAGGGCAATGCTTCGCTGCCTGCAGCACTCGAGGAAATGGTGCTGGGCGGCGCCTGTTCGCTGAAGCTGCACGAGGACTGGGGCACGACGCCGGCGGCGATCGACTGCTGCCTGTCGGTCGCCGACGACTACGACGTGCAGGTGATGATCCACACCGACACGCTGAACGAGTCCGGCTTCGTCGAAAACACTGTGGCGGCGATCAAGGGCCGCACCATCCACGCCTTCCACACCGAGGGCGCCGGCGGCGGCCATGCGCCTGACATCATCAAGATCTGCGGGCTGCCCAACGTCATCCCGTCCTCGACCAATCCGACGCGGCCCTACACGGTCAACACGCTGGCCGAGCATCTCGACATGCTGATGGTCTGCCATCATCTGTCGCCGTCAATCCCCGAAGACATCGCCTTTGCCGAAAGCCGCATCCGCAAGGAGACCATCGCGGCGGAAGACATCCTGCATGACATCGGTGCCTTCTCGATCATCTCGTCGGACAGCCAGGCCATGGGCCGCGTCGGTGAAGTTGCGATCCGCACCTGGCAAACCGCCGACAAGATGAAGCGCCAGCGCGGCTCGCTGCCGCAGGAAACCGGCAACAACGACAATTTCCGCGTCCGCCGCTACATCGCCAAATACACGATCAATCCGGCCATCGCGCATGGGCTGTCGAAGGACATCGGCTCGATCGCGGTCGGCAAACGCGCCGACCTGGTTCTGTGGAACCCGGCCTTCTTCGGCGTCAAGCCGGACATGGTGCTGATCGGCGGCATGATCGCCGCCGCCCCGATGGGCGACCCCAACGCCTCGATCCCGACGCCACAGCCAATGCACTACCGGCCGATGTTCGGCGCCTATGGCAAGGCCAGGACCAACTCATCGGTGACCTTTGTTTCGAAGGCAGCGCTCGAATCCGGCCTGCACGGCAGGCTGGGTGTCGACAAGCAGTTCGTCGCCGTCGAAAACACCCGCGGCGGCATCGGCAAGCATTCGATGGTGCTCAACGACGCCACGCCGCATGTCGAGGTCGACCCGGAAACCTACGAGGTCCGCGCCGACGGTGAATTGCTCACCTGCGAGCCGGCGACGGTGCTGCCGATGGCACAGCGGTATTTTCTGTTCTGAAGCGGCGATCCGACCGGGCGAGCATTATCCGTTGCAGCCCTTGGTGGGAGGCAGCAATATGCGGCCAACCAACAGCTGCATTGTGATCAAGCATGGCCACCGAAATCGCTTCCGCCCACGACATCTTCCCGCATATCCGCATCGTCATGGGCATGGTGATCGGGCTTGGCGTCGCCCGCCTGCTGTCGGGGGTGGCGCGCATCGTCCAGCATCCCGGCCAGTACAAGCTCTATACCGTGCATCTGGCCTGGGTCGTCTCGGTGCTCCTGATGCTGGTGCATTTCTGGTGGTGGGAGTTCGGCCTCTACGCCATCGAGACCTGGACCTTCGGCAAATACCTGTTCATCATTTTCTATGCGATCACGCTGTTCCTGCTCTGCGCGCTTTTGTTTCCCGATTCGATGCTGGACTACACGAGCTACGAGGATTTCTTCTATTCGCGCCGGGCCTGGTTCTTCGGCCTGCTGGCGGCGACCTACCTGCTCGACGTGGTCGACACGCTGCTGAAAGGACCGGAGCATTTCGCCCGCTTCGGCAACGAGTACCTGTTCCGCACGCCGGTCTTCGTCGCGCTCTGCATCGCCGCGATCCTGGTGCGCGATCGCCGCTTCCACATCGCCTTTGTCACGGCGGCGCTCATCTATCAGATATCGTTCATCCTGCGGCTCTTCGACACCATCGTCTGAGCGAACGCGATGGTCTAGGTTGTTCGGGAAAGGCAGGTTTGCGCATGTACAAAGCCGTTGGATCGCGTGGATCCCGGGTCAGCCGCGTTCTCTGGATGCTCGAGGAACTCGGGCAACCCTATGAATTCGTCGAGGTGAAGCTGCGCTCGCCGGAAGCCTACACACTCAACCCTTCGGGCAAGGTGCCGATCCTGATCGACGGCGAGCTGACGGTGACGGATTCGGCGGCGATCTGCGTCTATCTCGCCGACAAGCACGCGGACAAGGGCATGGGCGCCAATCCGGGCCTTGCCGGCCGCGCCGAGATGGATTCCTGGATGCATTTTGCCCAGAGCGAGTTTGAGGCGCCGCTGTGGAACAAGCTGCGCCACCGCTTCCTGCTGCCGAAGGAAATGCGGGTCGATGTCGGTCCTGCGGCGACCTATGACTTCGTCTCGGAGCTTAAGGCGCTAGATCGCCGGCTGGGCGACAAAACGTTTGCGCTGGGCGAGCGGTTTTCGGCAGTCGACGTGCTGTTGGGCGACATGGGCAACTGGGCCCGCGCCGGAAAATTCCCGATCGAGTCCGAGCGCGTCAACGCCTATTTCGACCGCGTGCTGGCGCGGCCCGCTCGCGCACGAGCGCAGGCTAACGGAGGCTCCATGAAATGAAGCTCAACCTCAACACCGACTTCACCAAATTCCCGCGCGCCATCTCGGTGCTGACCCCGGGCAACGCCGGAACCACCCTGCCGTCCGGCCGTGCCGTGCTCGCCCATGACGAGCGGCATCTGCGTCGCCGGGCCATCGAACTTGCCGACGGCAGCAAGGTGCTGGTCGATCTGCCCGAACCCGTCGCCTTGAATGATGGCGACCGGCTGGTGCTGGAGGATGGCGGCCATATCGAGATCATCGCGGCGCCGGAAGATGTCTACGACATCCGGGCTCGCGACAGCGTGCATCTGGCCGAGCTCGCCTGGCACATCGGCAACCGTCATCTTGCGGCGAGCATCGAAGCCGGGCGCATCCTCATCCTGCGCGACCATGTCATCAAGGCGATGCTGGAGGGGCTCGGCGCGACGGTGATCGACGTTTCCGAGCCGTTCAAGCCGGTGCGCGGCGCCTATTCCGGGCAAAGCCACGATCACGGCCATGCGCATGCCCATAACCACGCCGAAGCGCACAGCCATTCTCATAGCGAATCGCATTCCCATTCGCACAGTCATGCTGGCCACCACCACGACCATGACTGACCAGCCCTCGCACATCGCCCTGCTGCGGCTGATGGCGTGGTTGTCGCCTTCCTTTCCGGTCGGGGGCTTTTCCTACAGCCATGGCCTCGAGCGCGCGGTGCATGACGGGCTGGTTGCCGATGCCGAGAGTCTCGCCGGCTGGCTGGAAACGCTGGTCGAGATGGGTTCGGGCTGGAACGACGCCGTGCTGTTCGCTGAGAGCTGGCGCCGCGCACGCCACACTGGCGATCTCGATGAAATAACGGCACTCGCCGAGGCGCTGGCCGGCTCGCGCGAACGCCACACCGAGACCATGCTGCAAGGCGCCGCCTTCCTCAAAGCGGCAGCGGCCTGGTCAAATCCGGTGCTGGAGCGCTTGCCGGCCGAATGCGCCTATTGCGTTGCCGTCGGCGCCATTGCCGGCGGCAATTCAATTGCGCTTCAGAATGCGCTGTCCGCCTTCCTGCAGACCTTCTTTTCCAACCTCGTCCAGGCTGCGATCCGGCTTGGTGTCGTCGGACAGAGCGGCGCGACCATGTTGTTAGCCGGCTTCGAGCCATTGGCCCTGGCGACCGCAGCCCGCGCCGCGCGCTCGACACTGGATGATCTCGGCGGCTGCGCGTTCGTTTCCGATGTCATGGCGATGAAGCACGAAACCCAGTATTCGCGATTGTTCCGCTCATGATCCTTCTCGCCTTCTCGCTTTCGACCATCCTGCTGCTGATCACCGCCCTGCATGTCTATTGGGGCCTTGGCGGCATCTGGCCAGGCCAGGATGCGGCCTCCTGCGCTCGTGCCGTTGTCGGTTTTCGCGGCGTCGAGGAGATGCCGACGCCGTTCGCCAGTTTCGCCGTTGCCGCCTGTCTCGGCCTGGCGACGCTGTGGCCGCTGGCGCTCATCGGCTTCTTTGCTTCGCCCTTTCCCAAGGAGGGTCTCGCCGCCACTTCGCTGCTCATCGGGCTGGTGTTCCTGGGACGCGGCATAGCCGGTTTCACGCCATGGTGGCGGCGGCTGACGCCGGAACAGCCTTTCGCGCGGCTCGACCTGCGCTACTATTCGCCGCTGTGCCTGTTGATCGGGCTCGGCTTTGCCATCCTCGCCATCACAGAGTTTCCCGCATGACACAGACAAATGGCCCGCTGCGCGTCGGCATCGGTGGTCCGGTCGGTTCGGGCAAAACGACTCTGACCGAAAAACTGTGCAAGGCGCTGCGCGACGAGTTTTCTATCGCGGTCGTCACCAACGACATCTACACCAAGGAAGACGCCATGATGCTGGCACGGCTGCAGGCGCTGCCCGAGGATCGCATCATGGGTGTCGAGACCGGCGGCTGCCCGCACACCGCGATCCGCGAGGATGCCTCGATCAATCTGCAGGCGATCGCCGAGATGAACAGGAAATTCCCGGATCTCGACATCGTCTTCATCGAATCCGGCGGCGACAACCTCGCCGCCACCTTCTCGCCCGATCTCGCCGACCTGACGCTCTATGTCATCTCGGTTTGCCAGGGCGAGGAGATCCCGCGCAAGGGCGGGCCAGCGATCACCCGCTCCGATTTCCTGGTGATCAACAAGAGCGATCTCGCTCCTTACGTGAACGTCAACCTCGATGTCATGGAGAGTGACGCCGGTCGCATGCGCGGCAAGCGGCCGTTCGGCTTCACCGATCTGTCGCGCGGCAAAGGGCTGCAGGAGGTGATCGATTTCATCGTCGAGCATGGCGGCCTGCGAGCCGGCGCTGCTGCCAGCACGGTTGCATGAGATAGCCATCCCTGCACCAACCAAAACCGGTTGCGGGCATGGGCTGGTCACGGCATTCTTGCCAAAACCGGAGGAATTTCGATGAGCATCGCCCGCCTGCAAAAGGAAACGCTGACCAACCTGCCCTTCTATGAGGAGCGCGTCGATCTTGCCGCTGCCTTCCGCTGGACGGCGCGGCTCAACATGCACGAGGCTGTCGCCAATCATTTCTCGCTAGCCGTCAATGACGACGGCACGCAGTTCCTGATGAATCCCAACCAGGTGCATTTCTCGCGCATCAAGGCGAGCGACCTTTTAATGATCGATGCCAACGACCCGGATACGCTCTCAGGCCCGGACGCGCCCGATCCGACGGCGTGGGGACTGCACGGCGCCATCCATCGCAATGTCCGCCACGCGCGCTGCGTCATGCATGTCCATTCGATCCACGCCACGGTGCTGGCATCGCTCGCCGACTCTCGCCTGCCGCCGATCGACCAGAATTCGGCGATGTTCTTCAACCGCCATGTCGTCGATGCGCATTATGGCGGACTGGCCTTCGAGGAGGAGGGCGAGCGCTGCTCGCAGCTTCTCGTCGATCCCAAGGTCAAGGTGATGGTGATGGGCAATCACGGCGTGCTGGTCATCGGCGATACGGTCGCCGATGCCTTCAACCGCATGTTCTATTTCGAGCGCGCCGCCGAGACCTACATC
Source organism: Mesorhizobium sp. M7D.F.Ca.US.004.03.1.1 (assembly GCF_003998635.1). NCBI lineage: Bacteria > Pseudomonadati > Pseudomonadota > Alphaproteobacteria > Hyphomicrobiales > Phyllobacteriaceae > Mesorhizobium > Mesorhizobium sp. M7D.F.Ca.US.004.03.1.1. Next base: position 1,730 of record NZ_RZQG01000087.1, on the reverse strand, counting down.
AAGGCGCTATGGACCGGGCGCCCGCTGCGCACGCTGTCCGATACTATCGCCGAAAAGGCGGCAAGCGAGATGGACGACTATCCCGGCCAGGCCGAACGCCATCTCAGCGAGCTGAAGGCGATCCTCGACGAGCAGGAACCGGTCTACCGGAATTGATGGCCTACAGGCCTAGTTCTGCCCGGAGCTGATCGGCGCTGTTGATGACGACGGCGCCGGGCGGGCCTTCCATCGGCGCTTCCGGCCAGAAAATCGTCTTCATTCCCGCCGCCAGCCCCGCCATGGCGCCCGGCCAGCTGTCGTCGATGGCCACGGCCTGCGCGGGATCGACATCGGCTAGATAGGCGGCGCGCAGGAACGGCTCGGCATGCGGCTTGCCTTCGCGCACGTCGTTACGGCTGATCGTCTTCATGCCGGGGTAGGTCAGGCCGACCATGCTCAGATTGGCGTCGACGATCATCCGGTCCGAATTCGAGACCACGGCCTGCGCCACGCCCCTTTCGCGCAGCTCATTGAAGATCTCGATCGCACCGGGACGCGGCTGCAAGCGCTCGACCAGCGGCAGATAGTGCTCGTATTTGCGCACGATCCAGTCGTCGAAGGGCAGATCCAGGCCGAACTCGTCGCGCATCATCTCGTAGACCGGCCAGGCGGCAACGCCCAGCACGCGCTCATGCAGATCATCAGGCGGCACGAGGCCGACATTGCGCATCGCGGCCACCAAGGCTGCCTCGTGCAGCGGTTCGCTGTCGACCAGCGTGCCATCCATATCCCAGAAAACCGCTTTCGGTGTCATGCAGCGCTCCTTTTTGCGATCCCTTAAAGGGTTTGAGCCGGGAGATAAACCTTCGGGATCGAAGAACCGGCCGCCTACCGGGACCGCAACCGCGCTTCTTTGCCTGACACCGACATCTTGGAAGAAGGAAATTTGGCCCCGCCTGCGCCGGCGGGCGGCAAGCAATTGCCCTGGAGATTGACAATTGCGCAGCGGGCCGTTCCCTGCGAAAGTGGGCGTGGGCCGCTCTCATGACCGGCGGTTTCGGGAGGCAGGACGTGAATACCCGGCAGGATGGTGGCAGCAACAGGCTGGACGACGCGGCGCGCGCCGGCTGGCTTTATTATGTTGCCGGCAACACACAGGACCAGATTGCCGCCACGCTCGGCATCTCGCGGCAGACAGCGCAGCGGCTGGTATCACTGGCGGTGTCCGAGGGCCTGATCAAGGTTCGCGTCGATCATCCGATCGCCAACTGCCTTGATCTGGCGGCACGGCTGAGATCGCGCTTCGCGCTCGATCTGGTCGAAGTGGTGCCGAGCGATCCGAATTCATCCTCTACGACGATCGGCATCGCCGAGGCGGCTGCCGCCGAGATCGAGCGGCGGCTGCGGTCACCGACCCCGATCGTCATGGCGATCGGCACCGGGCGCACGCTGAAGGCGGCGATCGAGCAGCTGCCGCCGATGGAATGTCCGCAGCACAAGGTGGTGTCGTTGACCGGCAACATCTCGCCGGACGGCTCGGCCGCCTTCTACAACGTCATCTTCACCATGGCCGACAGGGTCAAGGCGCGCTCCTTTCCGATGCCGCTGCCGGTCATCGCCTCATCGCCGGAGGAGCGCGAGATGCTGCTCAACCAGCCGATGATCCAGCCGACGCTGGCGCTGGCGGCCGAGGCCGACGTCACCTTCATCGGCATTGGCGATCTCGGCCCCAAGGCGCCGCTCTATGAGGA
>NZ_RZQG01000879.1:0-2424 GCF_003998635.1 Mesorhizobium sp. M7D.F.Ca.US.004.03.1.1 | reverse complement strand
GCAGCGTGCTGAAGCTTGGCGAGGCGCGGTCAATCCCGGTCAGCGAATTGACCGGGGGCCACGAAGGCTGGTTCCCGCGCTTCATGGATCAGGCCAGTTGACCACACTGGCCGCCCGGGCGCTGCTTGCAGTCGTTTTCTGGCCGTCGCTGTTCTTCTTCTGGTTCCTCGGGCCGTTCGTCTTTTTCCTGCTGTCGACGACCTCGAGCGAGGTTTGCTCCCGGCTGGAAACGCGCGTGCAGTTTCTTGCCGCGGCCAACGGCGCCATCCCGATGCTGGCGCTGCAGAACCTCATCTACGCGGTCCCGATCGTCTGCCTGGTGCTGTGGGGCCGCCTCGCGCCGGATCCGGCACGGGCAAGGCATATCGTCACCTGCATCAAGCTTTTTGCCAGCGCGGCGGTCGTCGGGGCGTTGTGGGAGTACGGCTCGTCACTTGTCTGCGACGGTTACGGACAACCGTTCTTCTCGACCGCCTGGCAGATGACGAGTTATCTTCCCATCGTCAGCCTGGCTGTCAACGTTCCGCTCTATGTGCTGGCCTTCAGCCTTGGTCGCGCTTTCTCGACGCGCGAGGACGTTGCTGAGGATGAAGCAAGCCCACCGGCCTAGGTCCTCCCTGAGGTTCCCGGAACCGTCTTGCCCTTGGCGGGACAGAACGGCTTCAATCCGGACCGGAAAGGCTTTAGGCTCGCCCGACTCTCATCTTATGGCCGGCTACCGGCGCTCGAAACAGGATTTTGCCATGGCAATGGATGCCCACGACATCGAAAAACTGATCAAGGACGGCATTCCGGACGCCAAGGTGACGATTCGCGACCTCGCCGGCGACGGCGACCATTATGCGGCCGAGGTGGTGGCCGAGAGCTTTCGGGGAAAAAGCCGCGTCCAGCAGCACCAGATGGTCTACGACGCGCTGAAGGGCAATATGGGTGGGGTGCTGCACGCACTCGCCTTGCAGACCAGCGTTCCCGACTGACCCGCGCCGGAATATAGACCGCAACCTCACGAGTCGGTGTCGAGGGGACTGCTTGGCCCAACACGGCCCATCCTTTGCGCCATTTCAGCCACGGCTCGGCTAAAGTCTTGTTTCGGGCAATCGTTGGGTTTATTTGAAGGGATATGTTTCGAGCCTGACTCCCACAGGCGGGAAAGGATATTCCATGAGCGGTATCAACGACTACATCGACAACGAAGTGAAGGGCAACGACGTCGTCCTTTTCATGAAGGGCACGCCCGGTTTCCCGCAATGCGGATTTTCCGGCCAGGTCGTCCAGATCCTCGACTATATCGGCGCCGACTACAAAGGCGTGAACGTTCTGGACTCCACCGAACTGCGCCAGGGCATCAAGGAATATTCCAACTGGCCGACGATCCCGCAGCTCTACGTCAAGGGCGAATTCGTCGGCGGCTGCGATATCATCCGCGAGATGTTCCAGGCGGGCGAACTCCTGACATTCCTGGTAGAAAAGGGCGTCAGCGTCAAAGGCGCCGCCTGATTTCTGTTTTTCGTGCATGTCGTCTGCCTGAAACAGCCGTACAGTTTCGGGCGACGTGCACCAAACGCCAGGGCAGCCCCACCTCGGCAATTTTTATGTCCTGAACCCAGGACCAAGACGAGCCAATGCGCCGGCCCGCCGGCGCATTTTCGTTTGAAAGATCGGACTTGCCGTGGACCAGCAAAAATCAGCGCCGCAATCGGCAAGCAAACTGCCTATTCCACGCTGGGAGTTCATCGCGTTGTGCGCGGCGCTGATGGCGCTGAATTCGCTGGCCATCGACATCATGCTGCCGGCTCTGCAGCAGATCGGCGCCTCGCTCGGCGTCGAAAATGAAAACCACCGGCAGTACGTCATAACGGCCTACATTCTGGGCTTCGGCGGCGGCCAGCTGTTCTTCGGGCCGATCTCGGATCGCTTCGGCCGTCGCGCACCGCTGGTCGCCGGGCTGGTGATCTATGTCGCCGCGGCCGCGGCGGCCGCCGTTGCACCAAGCTTTGAAACACTTCTGCTGTGCCGGGCCGTGCAAGGCATCGGTGCGGCCGCGACCCGCGTCATCGCCGTCTCGATCGTGCGCGACACATTCGACGGCCGGCGCATGGCCGAGGTGATGTCGCTGATCTTCATGGTGTTCATGGCGATACCGGTCATTGCTCCCGGCATCGGCCAGTTCATCATGCTGTTTGCGACCTGGCATTGGATCTTCGTCACCATGGCCGTCGGTGCGCTCGTCGTCTCGACCTGGTCGCTGCTTCGCCTGCCTGAAACACTGCACCCCGAACATCGCCGACCGCTGAGCGTGAACTCGATTGTCGGTGGCTTTCGCATCGTGCTCACCAACCGCATTGCCATCTGCTATGCCTTCGCCAGTACCTTCGTTTTCGGCGCCATGTTCGGCTTCATCGCCTCGGCGCAGCAGATCTATGT
>NZ_RZQG01000878.1:0-2428 GCF_003998635.1 Mesorhizobium sp. M7D.F.Ca.US.004.03.1.1 | reverse complement strand
GCGGTGCCGTCCTGGCGGCGCGCCGCTCCAGCCATGGCTTCATCCAGTCGATGGCCAGGAACATCAGCGGGTTCAGCACGATCGACAGGATGGCGCCGGCCAGAATGAGGTCGCGACCTTGTTCGGGCAACAGTTTCAGCCCGACGCCGAGCTCGGCCAGGATGAAGGAGAATTCGCCGATCTGGGCAAGACTTGCCGAGATCATCAGTGCGGTGGCCAGGGGATAGCCGAAGGCAACTACGATGACGAACGCCGCCAACGATTTGCCGATGACGATGATGGCCAGCGTCGCCAGGATAGGCCAGCCATTACTGATCAGGCTGAACGGGTCGAACAGCATGCCGACCGAGACGAAGAACAGCACGGAAAAGGCATCGCGCAGCGGCAACGATTCTTCCGCCGCGCGGTGGCTGAGTTCGGACTCACTCATGATCATGCCGGCGAAGAAGGCACCCAGCGCCAGCGAGACACCGAACAGTTTGGCTGCGCCAAAGGCGACGCCGAGCGCTATGGCGAGCACCGCCAGCCGGAACAATTCGCGCGAGCCGGTGTGGGCGACATAGTGCAGGATCCAGGGAATGACCCGGCGGCCGACCACCAGCATGACGACGACGAAAGCGGCGACCTTGGCCAGCGTGATGCCGACGACGCCCCAGATGCCGTAGCTGGCCGGCAGCGACAGCAGGCTGCTTGCATGGGCGTCCGCCTGCTCCTGGCCGCCGAGCACACCGGCCAGCGCCGGCAGCAGCACCAGCGCCAGCACCATGGCCAGGTCCTCGACGATCAGCCAGCCGACGGCGATGCGGCCGCGCTCGGTCTCGATCATCCGCCGCTCCTGCAGCGCGCGCAGCAGCACCACGGTCGAGGCGACCGACAGCGCCAGGCCGAAAACCAGCCCCGCGCCCATCGACCAGCCGAGCATCCACGACAGCCCGGCGCCGAGCGCGGTGGCAAAGCCGATCTGGACGATGGCGCCGGGCACGGCGATGGCGCGCACCGACAGCAGATCCTTCAACGAGAAGTGCAGGCCGACGCCGAACATCAGCAGGATGACGCCGATTTCGGCCAGTTCGTTGGCAAGGCCGGCATCGGCGACGAAGCCGGGCGTGTTCGGCCCGACCAGCACGCCGGCTACGAGATAACCGACCAGCGGCGGGATACGGAAGCGGTTGGCGAGAGCGCCGAAGACGAAAGCCAGCCCCAGACCGGCGACGATGGTGGCGATAAGGGGCGTGTCATGCGGCATTGTCTATGGAGCGCCTTTCGAAACCAGCGATGTTGGATGGGCGCCGCCCGGAGCCGCCGCCTGGTTGCAATATGGTGGATGGGGTGTCGGCGATGCAACCCGCAAAGCCATGAAATCGACGGTGCGGCCGCAAAAACTTGGTCGGCCGGCGGAGAAGCCGCCGGTCGAATTTGAAGTCGCGCGATGATATTCGGTTTCGATCCGGCGCGTTCGATCGACACCAATCAGGCTGCCTGCAGCAGGGCCTCGATCTCGAATACGGCGTGGTTGGTCAATGTCTTGGGAATCTCGGCGATCACTTTGTCCCCGACTTCCTTGTGCAGCTTCTTGCGCATTGTCCCAAGCAGCATCGGCGGTGCGACAAGCACGATCTCGTTGAACTCGCCGCTATGTGCGAGCTTGTAGAGCCGGGCGGCGATCTCATCGGCGAAACGCTCCTTGCCGATGCGGTGCCAGTCCGTATCTTCGACCGCGCTGCGGTGTACGGAGGGACCATCATTGTATCGGCCCGGGCTGTCACTGCCTTGCTCGCGGGTGGGCGGGTTGTCCTGCTGCATTTCCTGCACCACCTCGAGATTCGGATATTTGTTGTCGCCGGCGTTCCTGAGGAAAAGCGCCTTCTCGCCATCGGCCACCATGACCCAGATGCCGTGCTTCAGATTGATTGTGCTCATGGTGATAGGCTCCTTTTTTGAGTCGCTCGGGCATCTTGTGACATGCCGCGGCCGGGTTTCGATCTGACGCGATGGGCTTTTTGGGGAACGCGCCCCGAGCCGGTAATGTTCCAACCAGACCCTCGCGGGTGTTGGCAATTCGGTTGTCCAATGCCTGCGGCTTTAATCTACTAAATTGGTAGAATTTAGAAAAAACTGTTTTGCGGCATTTCTCGCCGAGCGCTAAAAGAGCTGTAAATCAAGGCCTGCGACAGCAGCTTGAATCCGCTCCATCCGCCAACGAGGAATATTTTTCTGTTGGCCGGGATGCTTTCAGAAAAGCGATTGCATCCCGACAGGCGATGCGCGAGTGCGTTCCTTCTGGTTTCTCGCGCTCGCGCGTAGAACTGCAAGCCTGTTCAGGATTCCGCTCGCGCCCATGTCGCACACTACTCCCAAGCTCAATGCCTTCCCCGTCTTCATGCGGGTCGAGGGGCAGACCGTGGCCATCGTCGGCGGCGGCGAAGAG
>NZ_RZQG01000877.1:0-2428 GCF_003998635.1 Mesorhizobium sp. M7D.F.Ca.US.004.03.1.1 | reverse complement strand
GTTCATGACCGAGAACCTCAAGGTGAAACTCGCCGGCGATGCGGCACTGCAGTCCGCATCTGCGGCTGACGGCGACGCCAAGCAGGTGCGCTAACGACAGACAACCGGCTGCGCGTTCCCGCAGCCGCTGGTTTCCGGGCGGCAAGCGCTCGAACCGAGGCGCTCGATTGATGTAACCCCCACATCGATTTTCGCGTCCCACCGCGATGAGCGTTTCTCCGCTCGGAGAGCCTTGCCGCCCGGAAGCCACTACCAAGCATTCGATCTTGTTGCTTTGAAAAGATGGACCAGCATCGATGACCAATTCCACGGAAGAGAAGCGGCCTTTCAACCTGTCGCGCTGGGCAATCGGCCATCCGTCCATTGCACGGTTCCTGTTCGGCCTGATCATCATTTCCGGTGCGCTCGGCCTGATGCGCATGGGCCAGAAGGAAGATCCCGATTTCACCTTCCGGGTCATGGTCGTCCAGGCGATCTGGCCGGGCTCCTCGATCAAGGAGATGGAAGACCAGGTCGTCAACAAGATCGAGCGCAAGCTGCAGGAGACGCCGCATCTCGATTTCGTGCGCTCCTTCACCCGCGCCGGCAGCGCCATCATCACGGTGCAGATCAAGGGCGACACCAACGCCGCCGAAGTCACGGACGCCTTCTACCAGGTGCGCAAGAAGGTCGGCGATATCCAGGGCGATCTGCCGCAAGGCCTGCTCGGCCCATATTTCAACGACGAGTTCGGCGACACCTTCATCACGCTGCATTCGATCAGCGGCGATGGCTTCAGCTATCCCGAACTGAAGAAATTCGCCATCCAGGCACGCGACATGCTTTTGACGACGCCCGGCGTCGAGAAGGCCGTCATCATCGGCGACCAGCCGGAAAAGCTCTATATCGACGTTTCGTCCAAGGCGCTGGCCGAACGCGGCCTGACGCTGACCGACCTGCAGAACGCGATCAAGGGACAGAACAATGTCGACCCGGCCGGCTCCGTCGACACCGGCACCAATTCGGTGCGCATTTCCGTCGAGGGCGATGTCAGCAAGGTCGAGGACATCAGGAACCTGCGCCTGCGCGCCGGCGGCCAGGTCACGAGGCTCGGCGACATCGCCACGGTGACGTCGGGGCTCGAAGATCCGTTCCAGCGCAAATACCGCTTCAATGGCCATGATAGCGTGCAACTTGGCGTCGTCATGGCCAAGGGCTTCAAGGTCACCGATGTCGGCAAGGATGTCGAGGCTACCTACAAGCGCTTCGAAGAGGCGCTGCCCTACGGCGTTTCGGTCGACCAGATTTCCGACCAGCCGGGCGTCGTCACGGATGCGGTGGCCGAATTCATGCATGCGCTTGGCGAAGCGCTGCTGATTGTGCTGGTCGTTTCTTTCCTGTCAATCGGCTGGCGCTCGGGCCTGGTCATCGCTATCGCCATTCCGCTGGTGCTCGCCGCCACCTTCGCCATCATGTACGAACTCGGCATCGACCTGCAGCGCATCTCGCTCGGCGCGCTGATCATCGCGCTCGGCCTGCTTGTCGACGACGCCATGATCGTCGTCGAGATGATGGAGCGAAAGCTGGAGGAGGGGCTGGTCAAGATCGAGGCGGCGAGCTTCGCCTATTCCTCGACCGCCTTCCCGATGCTGACCGGCACGCTGATCACCACCGCCGGCTTCATCCCGGTCGGCTTCGCGGCTTCCACGGCTGGCGAATATGTCCGCACGCTGTTCTATGTCGTCGGCATCGCGCTGATCGTGTCCTGGTTCGTCGCGGTCTATTTCACGCCGTGGCTCGGCAACATGATCCTCAAGCAGCGCAAGCATGCCGGCAGCCATCACGATGTCTTCGACACGCGCTTCTACCGCCGGCTTCGCGCTACGGTGGGCTGGGCGGTGCGCCATCGCATCATCGTCCTGGTGATGACGCTGGTGACCTTCGGCACCAGCCTGTGGGCGTTCCAGTTCATTCCGCAGAACTTCTTCCCGCAATCGTCGCGGCCGGAAATCCTCGTCGACCTCTGGCTGCCGGAAGGCACCAGCATCAAGGAAGTCGAGGCGCAGGCCAAGGCGCTCGAAAGCAAGATGATGGACGACAAGGACAAGCGTTTCATCGCCACCTATATCGGCGAAGGCGCGCCGCGCTTCTTCCTGCCGCTCGACCAGCAACTGCGCAATCCCAACTTCGCCCAACTGCTCGTCATGGCCAATGACGAACCGGCCCGCGAACGGCTGATCGTCAAGTTGCGCACCGTCCTGGCGCAAGACTTCCCGTCCATCCGCGCCAAGGTCGACCGCCTTTTCCTCGGTCCGCCGACCGGCTGGCCGGTGCAGATGCGCGTCATGGGGCCGGATCGGCAGGAGGTGCGCCGCATCGCCGACCAGGTGAAGGCGAAGTTCCGCGAGGATCCGCTGCTTGGCGCCGTGCACGACGAGTGGTTGGAGCC
>NZ_RZQG01000876.1:0-2429 GCF_003998635.1 Mesorhizobium sp. M7D.F.Ca.US.004.03.1.1 | reverse complement strand
CTGTGGAAACGGTCGCGCATACGGCCTTCGAAGATGGCGTCGGCAACCGCCACGATCGACATGCCCGAATGGTGGGCCATGTAGTTCTGCACGACGACATGGTCCGAGCCTTCCGGCACGCGCTGCGGCGTGAAGTCGACGGCGTCATAGTATCCGTGGCGGCCAAGCGCGCCGATCTCCCGCAATCGGGCGAGGTTCTGCACGGCTTCGCGCGGGTTGAACTGGGCCGCCAATATGGTGGCGTAAGGCGCGATCACCGTGTTCTGGCCAAGGCCGCGCTTCAGCCCCAGGCCGGGAACGCCGAAATTGGTGTACTGGTAGGTCAGTTCACGGTCGCGGGCGTTGTAGGCCGCTTCCGAAATGCCCCACGGCACGTTCTTCTGGCGGCCGTACTGGATCTGGCGCTTGATGATCAGCTTGCTGGTCTGGTTGAGAATCGAGCCCTGCGGCTCCTTCATCACCAGCGGCGGCATCAAATATTCGAACATCGAGCCGGACCAGGACATCAGCGCGCCCTGGAACCCGATCTCGACGATCGGCCGGCCCAGCCGGAACCAGTGCTCGGTCGGCAGGTCACCCTTGGCGATGGCGAACAGGCTGGTCAGCCGCGCCTCGGAAGCCAAAAGGTCGTAGCAGCTTTCATCGAGCTGGTGTTCCTCGACCCGGTAACCGATGGACAGCAGCTTGCGCTCCGGCCGCATCAGGAAGGAGAAATCCATTTCGAAGGCGAAGCGACGCGTGCGCTCGCGCAAGGTGAGCAGCTTGGCACGCAGCGCTTCGACGGCATTGTCGTCGCTGTGCGCGTCATGAACGTGCGCTTCGCATGTGGCTTCGAGCCTTGCCGCCCAGTCGACGATGACGTCGCTCTGCGGCGACGCCGCCTCGGTGTGGATGGCTGTGGCAAGCTTGCGGATCTCGCCGGCCAGCACGGCCAGATTGATGGTGCGGATCGACGCCATTTCCGGCTGCGCCTTGATGGTGTCGACCGCGCGCCGCATGCCGTCGAGACGGTCGGCGAGGCGCTGGCGCAGGGGTCGCAGCTGGCGGCGGTCGTCGGGCAGCTCATCAAGGCTTTCGCCGAGAATGGTGACGGTGTCGAGAATGCCTTCGAAATCACCCTGGAGATGGACGGAGGGCGCTTCGGCCCATTCGGCGCAAGCTGCCGCCACCGCCACCAGATGGCCGGCGAGATTGCCGCTGTCGACAGCCGAGATGTAGAGCGGATAGAGCGGCTTCAGCGTCGTCGTATCATACCAGTTGAAGAGGTGGCCGCGATCACGCGGCATGCCCTCGATCGTCGTCATGGTGGCGTCGATGCGGGTGATGGCGTCGGACAGGCTGATCCAGCCGAAGTCGCGGGCAGAGACGACGGACAGCAGATAGACGCCGATATTGGTCGGCGAGGTGCGAGGTGCGACGACCGGCGCCGGGCTTTCCTGGAAATTGTCCGGCGGCAGATGGTGATGCTCTGACGTCACGAAGCTTTCGAAATAGTGCCATGTGCGCCGTGCCACCGTGCGCAACGTATGGATATCAGCCTGCGATATGCGCAAGCGGTCCTCGGTTTCAGCCGAACGGCTGATCCAGCTGGCGATGGCGGGCGAGCCAATCCAGAACAGGGCGAAAAAGAAGGCAACGAAGGCGCCGGTCGAATCGGCCAGCACCGGAATGGCAAGGCCGACGAAGCCGATGATCACGGCGCCATACATCATGCCGTAATACGATCCGATATCGTTGTCGCCGGCCTTGTGCGCCTGCGAGGCGGTGCGCCATTCCAAAAGGTTCTGGCGACTGACGAACAGTCGGTAGAGCGTGCGGACGATGGCGTCGCCCATCATCCAGGCGTTGTGCGCCATCAGCACGATCTTCAGCGCCACCATGGCGGTGCCGAAGGCAACATCGCGCGCCAGGGCCGAGAAATGGCCGCGCGGCGTCTGGTCGCCGCTCTTGGGCAGGATGGCGTTGACGATGTCGAATGTCGGCGCCATGAACAGGCTGAGGATCAGCAGGGCCTGCCATTGCGCGGCCGGCGTGAAGGGCAGCAGCGTCCAGCCGGCGATCGCCGCCATCACCCAGAAGATCGGCGTCAGCGAGCGGCGCAGATTGTCGATCATCTTCCAGCGCGACAGGGCTGGCACGCCGGAGCGCGGATCGAGCATGAAGCCGAGCAGCTGCCAGTCGCCGCGCGCCCAGCGGTGGTGGCGCGAGGCGTCGACCGAGTAGCGGGTCGGATAATCCTCGACCAGTTCGACGTCGGTGACCAGCGCCGAGCGCGCCAGCGCGCCTTCCAGCAGATCGTGGCTGAGGATGGTGTTTTCCTCGATGCGGCCCTGCAGCGCCGCCTCGAAGGCGTCGACGTGATAGAGGCCCTTGCCGGTGAAAGAACCGTCGCCGAAGACGTCCTGATAGAGATCGGACACGGCAAAGAC
>NZ_RZQG01000875.1:0-2431 GCF_003998635.1 Mesorhizobium sp. M7D.F.Ca.US.004.03.1.1 | reverse complement strand
GTTCGGCGTCCGGCGCGTTCATCATGCCGCCGCCGAAGAACTTTCCATTGGCCACCGCCACCAGCGCCATGCGCGCTTCGACCGGGGCGCCGTCGTCGACGGTGATCCTGACGTCCTGGAAGCGGTAGCGGATGAACTCGACCACGGTGCGCCACAGGAACAGCGCCTTGGCCGACATCTTGCCCTTGCGCTTGTCGGCATTGACGGCGCGGTCGGTGGCGCCGGAAAGCCCCAGGCTGGCGATGTTGATGAAGTGCCGGCTGGCCAGCGCGCCATGGTCGTCGATGTAACAGATGCGCCCGGCATCGACCTTGCGACCCTTGGCCTCGGCGATCCGCTTCAGCACGGCGTCCACTTCTTTCGGCAGACCGAGCCCGCGCGCGAAATCGATGCCGGTGCCGCACGGCAACAGGCCAAGCTCGGTGATCCGGCCGCTCTCCTGGGTCGCCTGCAGCAGCCCGTCGGCCACTTCGCTGGCGGTGCCGTCACCGCCGGCCGCAATCACCAGATCGAAGCCGCTCATCGCAAGATCGATTGCCAGCCTTTCGGCGTCGCCTTCGGCCTGCGTCTCGCGCAGTTCGAATTCGCCGAAATGCTTCTTCAGCGACGCGGCGACCTCGGGCCAATGCCGTTTGAGCCGGCCGCCACCGGCAATCGGATTGAGAACCACCCCGACTTTCAAGCACACCCTCCCGCAAGGACATCGAAGACGCTTGGGCCTCGAATCCTTTGCCGGCATTGAAGCCCGCACCGGTCGGCAGGGCAAGGGCCGAATGTCCGCCTCCGCCGCCCATCATGACGGATACGAAAATCCCGCTATCCCTGATTGATCCCCGATAATCCCGTTATCCACAGGCCCATGGCCATTCCCTACGACCCTTACCCGGCGTACGTTAAACCCATCTCAGGCGGCTACCGATCATCAAGCCGAAAGGCGAAGTGAAAGGCGGATTTCCTGAGGCCCGTACGGCCCGGATCGAGAGCAGGCTTGCCTGGTCGAGGGACGGATGCCGAGACCTACGGGGCCGCGGAAAGCGTGCCAACGCCGACGGCGGACCGATGCTGCCATGAAGGACGGCAAAAACCTTCGATGGTGCGCAGGGCAAAGCTCGCAAGGGTGGAAACCGGCGTGGTCCCGAACGGACGCTGCTCTCGGGTGGCGGACTGGCAGGACCGTCAAAATCAAGGCCGGCAAGGCGCGACGACTTTACGGAAGTTGCTGCCGCGACCGTGTCCTGATCTGACAGGGAGGCGCTGGGAGAAATCCCGGCGCCGACTGTCTTTTCCCCCCTCGATGCCCTTTGCCGGCGATCTTGCGAGCGCCGCTTCACCGCGCGCTAAAATCGGTTAGTATCGCTGTGTCGTCAGAGTCTGTTTGCAAAGCAGGCTCGTAGGAGGGGGATACTTCATGACGTTGATCCAGAAGCTTGCCGTTGCCTACGCCTTCCTGTTCTTCGGCGTCGTCGCCATCGGCTACATACCGGCGTTCAACGATGCCAACGGCAATCTGTTCGGCCTGTTCTCGCTGCAATGGTATGACGACCTGCTGCACGCCTTTTCCGGCGTCTGGGCACTGGCCGCCGCCTTCATCTCGCACCGCCAGGCGGTGTTCTATTTCAAGCTGTTCGGTTCGGTCTACCTGTTCGACGGCGTGCTCGGGCTGGTCACCGGTTCCGGCTGCCTCGATGCCGGCATCTTCATCAACGGCTTCCGCTCTCTCAACGATATCGAATTCCCGGCCCGTTTCTTCGCCAACCTGCCGCACATCGTCATTGGCGGCTTCGCCGTCTATGTCGGCTTCTGGTTAGCCAAGCGCGTACACGACCACTTCGCCACGGCCTGATCGGCCATGTTCCTGTTCCGCTGGCTGAAGCGCATCATCAAGACGATCCTCTGGCTGATCGTCATCGTCATTCTCATCCCGATCATCGGGCTGAGCTACGGCTTCCTGACGACGTCGTCGCTCGACAAGACGCCGCTGCCCGGCATTGCCGACGGCGCCCCGCCCAAGGCGCTGGCCGACAAGGTCCGCGCCGAGATCCCCTTCTACCAGCGGCCGGAAGAATCGACCTTCCTCACCTATCCGGAATGGGCGATCGTCTACGCCGCGCGCGAATATGCCGGCTTCGTCGACAAGGACCAGCCGAGCGGCTTCCCCTACTGGTCCTATGTCGGCCGCTTCTGGCAGGACTACGCCATGGTGATCCGGGCCAGCTCTCCCTACAAATTCAACTACGCCAACCACCAGATGCTGGTCATCATCGGCACCAGCCACTCGATCGAGCATATCCTGCAGTGGGCCTATGAGAACACGGTCGGCCGCATCACCGAGGCGACATCTGGCAAGCGAACCGCCGCCGACATCTATCAGGCCAAGGTGGCGGCCGACTATGCCGCGTTCCTCGACCAGGTGCCGTGGTATCAGTTTCCC
>NZ_RZQG01000874.1:0-2434 GCF_003998635.1 Mesorhizobium sp. M7D.F.Ca.US.004.03.1.1 | reverse complement strand
ACCGGCTCCTAGGAGGATCGGGGCGACGCCCGCCGCGAAAAGCGCAGGCCGGGCAAGACGGGCAGGCCGGGGAAGTAGGTTCAAATTATTCGAAACGCCGGCGGGACTGCGCCCCCCTCTCTGTCCTGCCGGACATCTCCCCCACGAGGGGGGGAGATTGGCAGCTTCACCGCATCGCTCCCTCCTGGACCGCCCACTTGCCACCACCCCCGCCTCTGGTGTAACCACTCCGCACACTCAACGTCTTGTCTTGAAAGGAGGGCTCACGTGTTTACGTTTTTTCGTCACCATCGTCAGCGTGGCCCGATTTCTGCCCTGCGAGCTTGCTTGCAGGGCTGACCAGGGACGGTCCGGGTTTTTTCCCGCTTCGATTTTTTGGTCTGCCCTTCGTGGTGTTGCAACGCCGAGCCTGATGGCCAGCCTGCGCACCGTCAAAGTGCATTGAACCGGACTTTTCCTCCGGACAGACCAGAGAAATCAAAATGGCCTTGATCAGCCTCAAATCTCTCGGCGTCACCATGAGTGCGCCGCTGTTTTCCAATCTCGACCTCACCATCGGCAGCGGCGACCGGCTCGGCATCGTTGCCGCCAATGGCCGTGGCAAGTCGACCTTGCTCAAATGCCTGACCGGCGAGATGGAGCCGACCTCCGGCGACATCACCCGCACGCGCGGCCTGCGCGTCGGCCATGTAGAACAATCCGTTGCCCCGGCTCTTCTCAGCCGTACGTTCCACCAGGTGGTGGCGGATGCCTTGCCGGCCGAGCAGGCCGAAAGCGAGTTGTGGCGTGTCGACGTGGTTCTCGATTCGCTCGATGTGCCGGAGCCGATGCGCGAACGGCCAATGCAGGCGCTGAGCGGCGGCTGGCAAAGGCTGGCGCTGATCGCCCGCGTCTGGGTCACCGATCCGGACGTGCTGCTGCTCGACGAGCCGACCAACCATCTCGATCTTGCCCGCATCAGCCAGCTTGAGACCTGGCTGAACACGCTGCCGCGCGAGGTGCCCGTCGTCATCGCCAGCCACGACCGCGCCTTTCTCGACGCCACCACCAACCGGACGCTGTTCCTGCGCCCGGAGCAGTCGCCGGTGTTTGCCTTGCCCTACTCCCGCGCCAGGCAGGCGCTCGACGACGTCGATGCCTCGACGGAGCGCAAGTTCCAGCGCGACATGAAGGTGGCGCAGCAATTGCGCCGGCAGGCGGCCAAGCTCAACAACATCGGCATCAATTCAGGCAGCGATCTGCTGACGGTCAAGACCAAGCAGCTCAACCAGCGCGCGGAGCGACTGGAAGAAGCGGCCGCACCGGCGCACCGCGAAAAGTCGGCGGGTGCCATAAAACTGGCCAATCGCGGCACCCACGCCAAGGTGTTGATCACGCTCGACGACGCGGCTGTCGAAATACCCGACGGCACGCTGTTGTTCAGGACCGGCAAGCGCCACATCTGCCAGGGCGATCGCATCGTCCTGCTCGGCCGCAACGGCGTCGGCAAGTCCCGCTTCGTCACCCTGATCCGCAATGCCATTGTCGAGCCGGACACGGTGCAGAATGTGAAGGTGACGCCGTCGACGGTGCTCGGCTATAGCGACCAGGCGCTGTCCGGCATTGGCGGCGACGACACGCCGCTGGCGGTGGTCTCTGGACGCTACGATGTCGGCGAGCAGCGCGCCCGCTCGCTGCTGGCCGGTGCCGGTGTCGGCATCGACATGCAGGAGCGGAAGATCGGCGTGCTGTCCGGAGGCCAGAAGGCGCGGCTGATGATGCTGGCGCTCAGGCTCGCCAATCCCAACTTCTATCTGCTCGACGAGCCGACCAACCATCTCGACAT
This sequence comes from Mesorhizobium sp. M7D.F.Ca.US.004.03.1.1, assembly GCF_003998635.1. Lineage (NCBI taxonomy): Bacteria > Pseudomonadati > Pseudomonadota > Alphaproteobacteria > Hyphomicrobiales > Phyllobacteriaceae > Mesorhizobium > Mesorhizobium sp. M7D.F.Ca.US.004.03.1.1. The sequence continues at coordinate 609 of NZ_RZQG01000874.1, read as the reverse complement.
TGACGGCCAGGAAGCGCTGGAAGCCGAACTGCTGGCGCATCAGGCAAGCTGCGTGCTCGCCTCGCACGACCGCTCCTTCATTCGCGCCATCGGCAACCGCTTCTGGCTGATCGACAAGCGGCGGCTGATCGAAGTCGAGGACCCGGAGGATTTCTTCCGGTCGGTGGCCGAAGCGGCGGGTTGATGGCGACGGAACGACAGAACTCGGGTTCTCGGTTCGCTTTTTAAGGCGCTACGCCTGTAAGCTATTTACTTACAGGTCCGCGTCGATTTCGAGCATATCACTGAGGCGGCCAGATTGGAGAAGTTCGACTTATGACCGTGCACGAGCCGACGCGTCCTATCGAGCGTTGTCCCTCCCACCCGGGAGCGCTGCTTGAGGACATTATCCCGGCAACCGGAAAGACCAAGGTGGAAATTGCAAATCTGCTCGGGATCTCCCGGCAGCAGCTCTATGACATCATCCGCGAAAAGAAGCCGGTTTCGCCGGCTGTGGCCGCTCGCCTCGGAAAGCTGTTCGGCGACGGCGCCGCGATCTGGCTTCGAATGCAGGCGGCTTTCGATACCTGGCACGCAGAGCGTGAAGTTGATGTTTCAGCTATCCCGACG
>NZ_RZQG01000873.1:0-2435 GCF_003998635.1 Mesorhizobium sp. M7D.F.Ca.US.004.03.1.1 | reverse complement strand
GGTGAGAACAGCCTTGCCGCTGAAGCTGCGCTGCCGCAGCGCGTCCAGGGCTTGGGCGATGTCGGTCCACGGCACGGTCAGGGCCACGCGCGTTTCGAGCCGGCCGGCGGCGACCAGAGCGAGCAGCGAGGCGATGTCCTCGCCAATGCCTGGACCAGACGTGTTGTAGGCAAAAGTCTGAAGTCTTGCCCCTTCATGATCCGGAACGAACTGGCGGAATCCGATGGGCGTGAGTTCGCCACTGCTTGAACCGAACATGACGATGGTCCCGCCAGGTGCGACGCGCTCGATCGCGTGTGCGAGGCTTTCGCCGCCCACCGACTCCGTGATCAGCGAAAACGGTCCCTCGGCCAGTTCGATCGCTTCGACAACCTGCTCGGCTCCAAGGCCGCGGAGGTCCTCGCCGTGCCGGGAGGCGGCGACCGCGGTCACCGAGGCGCCTTGCTCGCGGGCGATCTGGATCTGGAAACGACCGACCGCACCGCTTGCGCCGGTGATCAGGACCTGCTGGCCGGTCAGGTCGCCGCCATGGCGCAAAGTCCTCAGCGCCGTCGTGCCGGCGACCGGAAGCGTGGCTGCGGAAACGAAGCTGACGTCATCAGGCAGGACCGCGAGACGGTCGGTTGGAACGGCGACCCGTTCAGCCCACCCGGCCTGGTCGACCAGAGCCGCAACCCTTGTGCCCATGGCTGGCCCGGAACCATCGGCTGCTGCCTGTTCGACAAATCCGACGATGTCCTGGCCCGGTATCCAGCCGCTCTGACGGATGGCGAGCAGCCGCAGTTCGCCGCGGTTCAACGAGGTCGCGCGGACCGAGACAAGCGCTTCGTTCGAGGCCGGCTGAGGTTCGTCGAGCTCCGCGAGCTTCAGCCCGGTCGCGCTATCGGAAGAGATGACTAGGGCAAGCATGGTTCACACCTCACTGTTGCGCGTTGGACGCACGGCAGTGGAACCTATCGATTTTTGCCTTTGAATAATTTAGAGATCAAAGAATCTGATCGCTAAAAACAGTCAATCATGAGACAACCCCTCCGCTACCCTTGGTTCAATTTCGATGTGGATGACCTTTCCGCGCCGGCGATTGCCGTGCGCGTCGACGTCCCCGAGACCAGAGCGGAGGTACCCTCCCATTGGCACCGCAAAGGCCAACTCGTCTTCGCACTCGGAGGTGGCGTCACATGTCGCGTCCCCAGCGGCCTGTGGATGGTGCCGCCTCATTGCGGGGTGTGGATTCCAAGCGGCATGGAGCACAGCAATGTCGCAACCGCCAATGCCCGTATTTTCTTCGTCTATATCGAGCCGGGAGCTGCCGATCTGCCGGACAGATGCTGCACGCTCTCGATCTCGCCGCTGCTGCGCGAACTGATCATTGAGCTATCCGATGGTGTGCAGGACGATCAGGCGAGGGATGAGCTTCTGACCAGAACCCTGCTCACCGAGCTGCCGCGCATGCCTGTCCAGCAACTGCATCTGCCGATCTCATCCGAGCCGCGCTTGCGGCGGATCGCCGAAGCGTTGGCGCAAGATCCTGCCGACCGCAGCACATTGGCAGAATGGGCCAATCGCGTTGCGCTCAGTGAGAGCAGTCTCGCCCGTCTCGTGGTGAAGGAGACTGGCTTAAGCTTCGGGCGCTGGCGTCAGCAATTGCACCTGATCGTCGCAATACGAGAGCTGGCCTCCGGCGCCAGCGTGCAGCAGGTTTCGGGCGATCTCGGTTATGAATCTGTCACGGCCTTCATCACGATGTTCAAGAAGGCGCTGGGGAAGCCTCCGGCAAAATACCTCAGCAGTGTCGTGCTCCATGGCGGCTCTGCATTCGTCGCGTGATCAACCCGCCTGCGAGCAGACGATCGACACGGCAACCTGTCGCCAATCACGGTCGGCTCAGGCCGCGGACGGTTCGGCAGCCCACGGCTTGTGGCCAAGCACCTCTTCGACAATGCCGCGGGCGATCTCGCGCTCGCCCATGATCACCGTGTCGGCGCCGAGGCCCTTGAGGTGCTCGACCTCGGCGTCGGAATGGGCGCGGGCGATGACGTTGATGCCGGGGTTGGCTGCACGTGCCCTGAGCACGATCTGGCCGGCCTCGAAGGCATTGGGAATGGCCAGGATCAGCCGCTTCGCCCCTTCGGGATTGGCGGCGGCGAACACTTCGGCGTTGGCCGCGTTGCCGGAGACCGTCTCGATGCCATCGGCCTTCAGCCTCGCCAGTGTCTTGTCGGCATCCTCGACGACGAGGAAGGGCAGGGCGGCTTCTTTCAACGATGCCCCGACGAGACTGCCGACGCGACCATAACCGATCAGGATGGCGTGGTCGGTGAGGGTTGTCCTGGGCGGCGGCCCGTCTTCCGCTTTCGTCGTGGCTGCAACAGAGGCCACCTGGCCCGGTTCCGTCGCCGGGCCAACCGGCTTTGCCTCGACAGGCGGTGCCGTCC
>NZ_RZQG01000872.1:0-2438 GCF_003998635.1 Mesorhizobium sp. M7D.F.Ca.US.004.03.1.1 | reverse complement strand
AGGCGGCCGCGCCGAGGATGCGGCCGCCTTGCGCGATGCCTGGCATTTGCGTCCCCTACGTGCTGACCCCGGTCCCGCAGGCGCCGTCTTTGGCGCCTGGCGGCAGTTGGCCAGGCAGCCGCCCGCCGCTACGCCCGGCCGGCTCGGGAAGATACTCGACCAGCTTGGCCTCCATTGGGACGGCGCCGCGCTCGCCGACCTTTGCACGCAGATCGAAAAACTCGGGGTATCCCAGCGGTCGGCGCCATTCGACGCCGCGGCGATCGCCGCTGAGGTCGTCGCCATGCGTCCCGATGCCGAAGTCTTTGGCTGGTGGCTCGCCGACCTGGTACTGGCGCAACGCCTGGGCTGGCCGCAGCCCCTGCCGCTCCTAATGGCGCAGGGTTTTGGACCATCTTTCCGCACCGAGGCCGGCGGTGGCCGGCGCATCCGGCCCGGGGACAAGAATTTTGAGCGGGCGGTTTGCATCGCGCTCGTCGCGGCCGCCGCGGACGCTTGTCGGTTGGCCGCCGAGCTGTCGCGCCGGGCCGAAAAACTCCTGGCGGTGGCGCCGAAACTGCGCGCCAAAGGCGCCGGCGACGTAATCTTTCTGCTGCTCAGTGAAGACGCCGTGTCCGGATCGCTGACGACGGACAATCTGTCGCGCTTTGCATCGCGACGGCTGTTCGAACGGCTGCAGCAACTGGAGGTCGTGCGCGAGCTCTCCGGCCGCCCCACATTCCGGCTGTTCGGGCTGTAGCGATGAGCGAAGCGTCCGCCCGCCGCAAGCCAAACGATCAGCCGGCGCTGCTCGACACCGAACTGGAACATCTGCCGCCGGAGCTGCGCTGGTGCGAATGGATGGCCCGCGTCGAAGCGGTGATCTTTGCGGCAAATGAACCGGTGACACGTAGTGTCCTCGCGCGGGTGGTGGGAAAAAACTGCAATATCGAGCTGATCATCGACGACATTCGCGCCGAACTCGCCGGCCGCCCTTACGAGCTGGTCGCGGTCGCCGGCGGCTGGCAGCACCGGACCAAAAAGGTTTTTGGCGACGCCATTCACGCAGCCTTCGGCACGGCAGCGGGCGAGGGAGCAAAAGAACTGTCGCAGGCGGAGGCGCTTGTCTTGATGTGCATTGCCTATTTCCAGCCGATCACCCGTGGCGAGCTGTCGAGCTTTTTCGGCAAGGAGGTGTCACGTGACCTGATCGGCGTGCTGCGCGCTGAGCAGCTGGTCGCCTCGGGGCCGCGCAGCCCGCAGCCGGGCGCGCCCTACACCTATGTGACGACCAAAACTTTTCTGTCGCAGTTCGGGCTCGACACGCTGCGCCAGCTGCCGGATTTCGAGGCGCTCGAGGACGCCGGGCTGCTGTCGAAGGAGAAGCTGCTGGATCATCCCAGGGTTTGCAGATATCGACGATGATGGCGCCAGCGCCGCGCTCGACGAATAGATGATCCCATCACGGCGGGACACACGCGATCTCGCCGCTCGTCACATAGAAGATTGCGCCACGCACGCCGTCTGGTCTCGCCGGCTGGGTCCTTCGCGTGACGGAAGGGAGGTGGCGGCACGCGTCCGCTTGTCGATGAAGGATAAGCGAACAGGCAATTGATCGAGCCTGGTCGCACATGTCGATCACCATTGAGAGCTCTCGAAGGGAGAAAGTTCAATTGAACCACGTCTACCTTGAGCTTCTCGCGACGATTGAGGCGTTAAGATCCAGCCCATCGGGGCGACCATTCAGACGCTGATGGACAAGGTTCGCGACCTTTCACAGACGATCAAAGCCCTGAAAGACGATCTCCACCAGACAGCCGGCTATGGCCTGCTAAGAACCTAGCCAGCCGGCGAGTGCCCATCCCGGCCATTGTCAGCGAGGCGGCCATCCCAACAAGATCGCCTTGCCGCCACCGCCAATGGCGGATGCTGACAGCAGCGCCATAAGAACGCCAACGTAGATGGGGAAGATCATCCTCGGGCTATTCGTCCTTCCAAATGACAGTCTTCCCCCGAAAATCCCAATGAAATTTGAGGTTGGCTTTCAGTACCTCGGTGGGGATCCTCGGCTCGATCGCTGTGTGGAGAGCGTTATACGTTTCTCGGCAGAAGCTCGGCGGCGGGACATTCAGCTTGTACCCCGACGGGTACCTAAAATCTTGCTGAGAATTCATCAGGTCAAGGTTGTTGGCAATCATCTTCACGTTCCCAATCGGCGGCATTCCTAGGGCCACTGCGGCTTCGTAAATGTCCTCGATCTTGTGACCGAAGCCGAGCCGGAGACCGCGTTTCGACACGCCCTTTGAAGCTAGATACGCTTTCAAGAGGAGTTCTAGGTGTGAGCTTTCGAGAGGTTGTCCATTCGGACCGGACCGAGGAGACTGGAGTTACCACGCTTCAGCATCCATCGGAGGGTCCGAATGAACATCCACAAGAATGCCCGTCTCACACCGCTGCGT
>NZ_RZQG01000871.1:0-2450 GCF_003998635.1 Mesorhizobium sp. M7D.F.Ca.US.004.03.1.1 | reverse complement strand
GCCTATGTCGACAATGAGGTGGCCTATCACAAGCAGGTCGACGGCGCTCTTGAAACGCTGCTCATCCCGTCGGCCAGCAATGCCGAGTTGAAGAGCCTGCTGGAGACCGGCCTGAAGATATTCCAGGGCCATGAGCAGCATGCCGAACACGTCGCCAGTATGCTGAAATGAGGCCGGCGCTGATGGTGCCGAAACGTCATCTTTGGATTGCACTGGCGCTGACAGTCATTGCCGCGCCGGTGAAGGCAGAAACCATCCAGGTCACCATCGACAAGCTGGTGTTCTCGCCAGCGACGGTCGAGGCGAAGGTTGGCGATACGATCGAGTGGGTGAACAAGGACATGTTCGGGCACACGGCCACCGTCAAGGGCGGTTGGGAGGTGATGATCCCGCCGAAAAAGTCCGCAAGCCTGACATTGAAGGCTGCGGGAGCGGTCGACTATTTCTGCCGCTTCCACCCCAACATGAAGGGCCACATCGCGGTGGCGCCGTAGCGGTCAATCTGGATCGTGGGATCGCGGCAGACGCCGCGATCCCACCGCTTCGACTTCTTCGTCCTGCCGTCACTTTGTCCGCTGTTCGGATCGCCTACGACTTCTCCCAGACGAAGGTATTTGATCGAGCGGGCTGCGAGCAGCACCGACCTATGGATCGCCGCAGGCGGTCTCGACCGACCGAATGTCCTTGCGCAGTTGAGCACGCACAAACAGGCAAGTTAGGTGCGTGCGTTATCTCGACACAGCAAAAAACTGGAATTTGACAAGCGCATTTTTCGACCACGGGACGCATCGTTCTTAGAAGGAACGATACGCAATCGAGAGAACTATAGGACGGGCGTTTCAACAATCATTTGCAACAAAATTATTGCATCAAACTAGCAATATCATTCGTTTGTCATGGCCAAAGCTCGAATGCGATGGTCGTGTCCGACAGCCGGCAGAGCATTCAGGATGCGCGCTCCGTCAGGCTTCCTAATTTGGCAAAAAAATCACGAGCAGGACTGTGCCGACAGACCACTGCATCCGAGTTTCCGGGCCCGGGCTTTGCGGCCGAGAATGGGAACGAATTACCGCCCTGACGATCCCGCTGAAGCCCGGAAGCTGCGGCGTTGTCTACCCATGGTCCAGCCGCTGAACTGATTCCCGACCGACCTTGGCTCATCTAGCGCGAGATTGTCGTCATGACAAAGCCCCAAGATCCACGGACCATTGCGGCGGCGAACGGCATTGCTGCCGACCGTGGCTTCGGTGCGGTCACGCCGCCGGTGTATCTTTCAAGCACCTTCGTTTTTCCGGGCTATGACGAGGCGGGGCGTTACGAATACACGCGAGCCGGCAATCCGAGCCGCGACATGCTGGCCGATACATTGGCCAGGCTGGAAGGCGGCGCTGGAGCGGTCGTCACCTCCTCGGGCATGGCGGCGGTCGACCTGCTGCTTGGGCAATTGGGACGAGACGAACTCATCGTTGCGCCGCACGATTGCTATGGCGGCACCTACCGTCTGCTCTCGTTGCGTCGCGACAAGGGGCATTTCGACGTCCTCTTCGTTGATCAGGGCGACGCAGCAGCGTTGTCCGCAACGTTGTCAAAGAAGCCAGCTCTCGTCTTGATCGAGACACCGAGCAACCCGCTGATGCGCGTCGTCGATATCCGCTCGATCGCTTCTCAGGCAAAGGCCGTCGGCGCTAAGGTTGCCGTGGACAACACCTTCCTGTCGCCTGCTCTGCAGCGGCCGATCGCGCTGGGCGCGGATTTTGTCGTCCATTCGACCACAAAATACCTGAATGGCCATTCCGATGTGGTAGGCGGCGCCATCGTCGCGACGCAAGCGGGCGATGCGGGCGCACTCTCCGAGTGGGCCAAGATCACCGGCGTGACAGGTGCACCTTTCGATGCCTACCTGACACTCAGAGGCCTTCGCACGCTGTTCCCGCGCATCGAGCGGCAGCAAACAAACACAGCGGCGGTCGCCGCATTCCTGCAAAGACAGGCACAAGTCAGCGCGGTCCATTATCCGGGTCTCGAATCCCATCCAGGCCATGCGATCGCCAAGGCTCAGCAAGCCGGGTTCGGAGCGATGCTGAGCTTCGAACTGGCTGGAGGCGTTGAGGCGGTTCGGCGCTTCGTCGAAGCGGTCGAAGTTATCACGTTGGCCGAGTCTCTCGGTGGCGTCGAGAGCCTTATTGCCCATCCGGCTACCATGACCCATGCTGGAATGGGCGCCGAGGCCCGAAAGGTCGCCGGAATAAGCGACAGCCTGCTGAGGCTATCGGTCGGCCTCGAAGCGGAGACTGATCTGATCGCCGACCTTGAGCTAGCGCTTTCCAAAGCCGCTGGTTAGGAGGGGCCGATGTGATGGGAGCGCAGAGGTGGTCAAAAAACGGCGCTATCGACATCGTCGCTGGTTGCTATAGCGTGACGACGGCCTGAAGACGAGCCCTGTCCACTGT
>NZ_RZQG01000870.1:0-2450 GCF_003998635.1 Mesorhizobium sp. M7D.F.Ca.US.004.03.1.1 | reverse complement strand
GCTTGCCGTCGCGGTCGAGCTGCCGCGCCTGGTCGGCCGAGACATTGGCCAGGCCGTTGGCGCCGGGGAAGCCGCCATAGAGATTATCGAAGCTGCGGTTCTCGGCATAGATGACGACGACGGTGTCGATATTGTCGTAGCCGGGCGGTGCGGCCATGGCCGCGCTGGCGAAGGATGCCAGGGCCGTACTGGCGAGGCAAAGGGAGATAAAAGGCCGCGTCATGGGAAGTCCTCATGGCTGGGGGATGGCTAGAGGGGCAATGCATGGCTTGGGGGCAACGGCCATGGCTGCAAAGGCTAAGTCGATGCCTTGTCACCTTTGTGACATCTGCGCTGCCGGCGAACACGGTTGCGTGAGCGGATGGACCAGTCATCAATCCGTTGCAGTGCGCACCTAATTCCCAGGCAAACCGGATTGAACCCATGACGACAGGACGATGGAAAAGCCTGATGATCGCGGCCGCTGCAGCATCGATCTTTGGCTTTGCCGTGACCCTGCCGGCAACCCTTGTTCGCGCTGGAACCGGCAGTGTCCATCCCGGGCCGATGTCGCGGGCGGATGCCTTCGCACGCGCCGCCGCCCTGACCACGCTTGGTCGAAAAATGTTCTTCGACCCGGCGCTGTCTGCCTCCGGCAAGCAGGCCTGCGCGTCCTGCCACGACCCGCACCATGCCTTCGGCCCGGCCTCGGCGGCTTCAGTCGAAATGGGCGGGCCGCATCTCGACCAGCCCGGACTGCGTGCCGTGCCCTCGCTTCGCTATTTGCAGGCCGCGCCGGCCTTCACCGAGCATTTCTACGATTCGGAGGATGAGGGCGACGAGAGCGTCGACAATGGTCCAACCGGCGGCCTGACCTGGGACGGCCGCGCCGACCGCGGCAGCGATCAGGCGAAGATCCCGCTGCTGTCGCCGTTCGAGATGGCCAACAAGGATGCCGCTGCCGTCACCGCCGCCTTGCGCAAGGCCGCCTATGCTGACGACTTCAAGGCGGCCTTCGGCGACGACGTTCTCGACCATCCGGACGATGCTTTCGACGCCGCCGCCGAGGCGCTTGGGACCTTCGAGCAGAGTGCGCCCGACTTCTATCCCTATTCCAGCCGCTACGACGTCTTCCTCGCCGGCAAGGCGACGCTGTCGGCACAGGAATTGCGCGGCCGCGCGCTGTTCGAGGACGCAGCCAAGGGCAATTGCGCCAGTTGCCATCTGAGCGAACCGGCCAATGACGGCGAACCGCCGCAATTCACCGATTTCGGCCTGATCGCCATTGCCGTGCCACGCAACAGGGCGATTCCCGCCAATGCCGACCCCGCCTATGTCGATCTCGGCCTATGCGGCCCGCTCAGGACGGACTTCAAAAGCCGGGCTGACTACTGCGGCCTGTTCCGCACGCCGACGCTGCGCAACGTGGCGGTGCGCAAAAGTTTCTTCCATAATGGCACTTTCCACACCTTGCGCGACGCGGTCGCCTTCTACGCGACGCGCGACACCGATCCCGGCCGCTGGTACCCGAGAAACACCGACGGCACGGTCCGGCAAAACGCCGATTTGCCAAAGGCTTACTGGGTCAACCTCAACCAGGACCCGCCCTTCGGCAAGAAGCCCGGCAACAAGCCAGCTCTCACCGATCCCGAGATCGACGACATCGTCGCCTTCCTGCAAACGCTGACCGACGCCGACCAGCAGGCAGCGCCAGCGAACTGAACCGCCTTGCTCGTTTGGCCTGCCCGCCGGCGAAAGAAAGGGTTCTGGATTTGCCGGATTTGATGCGCCGCAACGCTTGGGACCGGTAAAGAGAGACATATCCCATTAGCGCTTCCTAAACCGCTTTCCGGTAATCCTCGTCACTCGATGGTGGGGCGCCGATGAACGCATTCAGGCGAGCGGCCGGATTTGTTGTTATCATGTTGACCGGCGCGGCGACGCTGGCGGCGTTGCATATCGATGCCCAGCGAAACTTCGCGCTGGCCAAGGAGCGCTATCTCGAGAATTCCCAGGCCGCTTCCAGAGCGACAGCCAAGACCGTCGAAGACGCCTTGCGGGCCGTCTATGAAAATGTGCGGACCTTGACCTATCTGCCCAGCGTCCAAAACCTCGACCGGCATGGCACCAATCTGGGCGACGAAGGCCGCGCGACAATCCAGCAGATCTACAACAACCTCGCCAACAACGTCTCCATTTCCGAAGTTTACTTCCTGCCGCTGGATTTCAACCCGGACCGCTTCGATGCGGTGACCGGCAAGCTCGAGGAGCCGATCCTCCAATTCGACCAGCTGATCGTGAATGCCAAGGCGAGATCCGAGGTCGCCGCGGACGCGAAGCCCGGAAAGTTGGACCAGAATGCCCTGGTTCGCCCCCCCGAGGAGATCGAGACCTATGAATACCACGAACTGGCAAAGCAGCTCGCCTGGCTGAAGACGAACTATCCGAATTCAAGCGCCATCGACGGGCTC
>NZ_RZQG01000086.1:0-11958 GCF_003998635.1 Mesorhizobium sp. M7D.F.Ca.US.004.03.1.1 | reverse complement strand
CAAAAAGGGCGGTGCGGCTGAAGGTGTCGGCGCTGCAACGGCCACAGCCGCCGCTGCCCGATCTCGTCTATTGCTTTGCGCCGCTGAAGCAGGGCCGGCTCGACTATCTCGTGCAGAAGGCAGTCGAGATGGGCGCCGGCGTCCTGCAGCCAGTCATCACCCAGCACACGCAAGTGGCCAAGCCGTCGATCGATCGCTTGCGCGCCAATGTCGCCGAAGCCGCCGAACAATGCGGCATACTGGCGGTGCCGGAGGTGCGCGAAGCGGAAAAATTCGACCGCCTGCTGACCGGCTGGGACAAGGAGCGACGGCTGATCTTCTGCGACGAGGACGCCTCGACCAACAATCCGCTGCCCGCGCTGCAGGCGGTGAAGGAAAAGAAGCTTGGGTTGCTGGTCGGGCCGGAGGGCGGCTTTTCCGACGACGAGCGCAAGATGCTGCGCGCCCTGCCCTTCGTCATCGCCATTCCGCTCGGCCCGCGTATCCTGCGCGCCGATACGGCGGCGGTGGCCGCGCTCGCGGTGATGCAGGCGACAGTCGGAGACTGGTAAGACCTCGCCTCTTGCAAGGAACGAGCAGCGCTGCCACGTTCAATTCCTCTTGACCTCTGGCTCAGGATTTTTCGCTTGATCGGCTGCTGACATTTCGTCCATTTACCGCCGGCGGTCGTCCGACCGCCTCTGAGGGCTCAATCATGGCGCGCGATACAACCGATTTTCGGCCGATCGAAGACTTCGACGAACTCGTCGAGCACCTCGCCGAAGGCAACAAACCGCGCGACAAGTGGCGCATCGGTACCGAGCACGAGAAATTCCCATTCTACGTCGACGGCAATGCACCGGTCCCCTATGGCGGCGAGCGCGGCATCCGCGCCATCCTCGAAGGCATGCAGTCAAAGCTCGGCTGGGATCCCATCGTCGACGACGGCCGCATCATCGGCCTGGTCGAACCGACCGGCCAAGGAGCGATTTCGCTGGAACCCGGCGGCCAGTTCGAGCTTTCCGGCGCACCGCTGGAGACGATCCATCAGACCTGCCGCGAGGGCAATGCCCATCTGGCGCAGGTGCGCGAGATCGCCGAACCGATGGGCATCCGCTTCCTTGGCCTCGGCGGCAGCCCGAAATGGTCGCTGGCCGAGACGCCGAAAATGCCGAAATCGCGCTACGAGATCATGACACGCTACATGCCCAAGGTCGGCACCAAGGGCCTCGACATGATGTATCGCACCTGCACGATCCAGGTGAATCTCGACTTCGAGAGCGAGGCCGACATGCGCCGCAAGATGCAGGTGTCGCTGAAGCTGCAGCCGCTGTCGACGGCATTGTTCGCCAATTCGCCGTTCACGGAGAGTCACCCGAACGGGTTGCAAAGCTGGCGTGGCGACATCTGGCGCGACACCGACAACCAGCGCTCGGGCCTGCTCGAATTCTGCTTCTCGCCCGATTTCGGTTTCGCCGACTATGTTGAATGGGCGCTCGACGTGCCGATGTATTTCGTCATCCGCGACGGCCACTATCACGACATGACGCACATCACCTTCCGCCAGTTCATGGCCGGGGCCGCGCGCAATGAAGTGCCGGACGGGCTGCCTACTATGGGCGACTGGGCGAACCATCTGTCGACGCTGTTCCCGGACGTGCGGCTGAAGCGCTTCCTCGAGATGCGCGGCGCCGACGGCGGGCCGTGGCGGCGCATCTGCGCGCTGCCGGCCTTCTGGGTCGGGTTGCTCTATGATGAAGCAGCACTCGATGCCGCCGAGGCGCTGACCTCGAGCTGGACGTATGAAGAAACGCTGGCGATGCGCAACGCCGTGCCGGAACAAGGCATTTCCGCGCCCTTCCGCAACACCACGCTGCGCGAAATCGCGCGAGACGTGATGGTCATTTCCCGCATGGGCCTGAAGAACCGTGGCCGCAAGAACCGCGACGGCTACGACGAGACCTCCTTCCTCAACACGCTCGACGAAGTCGTGGCCCGCGGCACAACCAGCGCCGAGGAGATGCTGTCGGCCTATCATACGCGCTGGGGTGGCTCGATCGAGCCGGTTTTCATGGAATACGCCTATTAACCCTCGGATTTGACGCAGCCGATTGATCGGCAAAAGTCGCTTCAATCGGAAGTGGAAACAAACTAGGCTTCTTCGGCGAGGATTTCCGGAGGAGACGCCGATGCCTACCTTGTTCGACATGCTGACACAGGCCCAGAACGGCAGCGGCATTCAGGCCCTTGCCCAACAATATGGGCTATCGATGCAGCAGACGCAGGCGGCAGTTGCCGCACTGCTGCCGGCCTTTTCGCAGGGGCTGCAACGCAACACTGCCGACCCCTATGGGCTCGGCGCCTTCATGACGGCGATGGCCAGCGGCCAGCACGCCAAGTATTTCGAGGACGCAACCCGAGCCTTCTCGCCACAAGGCGTCGACGAGGGCAACGGCATTCTCGGGCATTTGTTCGGCTCGAAGGATCTGTCGCGCGCGGTGGCCAGCCAGGCCGCGCAAGCGAGCGGCGTCAATCAGCAGATCCTGCAGCAGATGCTGCCGGCTATCGCCTCGATGGTCATGGGCGGGCTGTTCAAGCAGACGACAAATCAGATGCAGGCCGCCGGCGGTTTCGGCGGCGGCGGCAACAATCCGCTCGGCGAGATCATCGAGCAGATGATGCGGCAAGGCGGCGGCATGCAGGCCCCGGCGCCACAGCAACGCCAGGCGCCGCAGCCCCAGAACCCGATGGACAACCCGCTCGGCAAGGTTTTGCAGGACATGTTCGGCGGCGGGACGCCACAGCCGCAAAGTCAGCCGCAGCCGGCACCCAACCCCTATGGCGACAACCCGCTCGGCAAGGTGCTGCAGGACATGTTCGGCGGCGGCGCGCCTCAGCCACAGCCGCAAGGTCGGGCACAGCCACAGCCTCAACAGACGCAGAGCCCTTATGGCGACAATCCATTGGGAAAAATCTTCGAGGAGATGCTGCGGCAAGGCGGCGGTGGCGGCTTCGGCATCCCGGGCGGCCAGCCGGCGCCGCAACAGCCTCAAGCGCCCCCGCAGCAGCGTCAGGCCCCCCAGCCACAGGCCAATCCGAGCGGCAGGCCAAGGAATCCGTTCGACGATTTGTTCGGCAAGATGTTCGAAACCGGCGCCCAGCAGCGTGACGAGTATCAGAAGGGCGTGGAAACGATCTTCGACCAGTTCAAGCGGGATATGGACCGGCGGTAGGCAAGCAACAAGCAGCCTGTCTTCGACAGGGGGTAGAAAAAGAAAAGCCCGGTCCTGGGAGGACCGGGCAGAGTGCAGGCGGGCCGGCGGGGATCCGGCAGGGAGTGTGGGCCTGCATACTCTTCAGTCGCGTCGAACCTCGAAAAGGTTCACGGCAACCAAAACGACAAGCGACAGATCAGGCCACCTTGCGGGCAATGTCCTCGATCGTCTCGACGCGATCGCTGGCGATTTCGCGCAACATCGCCGTCGGGTCGCGGCCAAACGGCACGTCGATGGCGACATGCAGGTCGGCGCGCGTCAGGCCGATATCGGCGAGTTCGGAATCCGACATCTCGCCAAGGCGATAGAAGGCGCGGCGGTTTTTCCAGGCGCGGTAGGCGTTGGAGACGGTATTTGCCACGCGCGTCGCAACGGCCGGACGCGAGGTGATGCGCGAGGTCTCGGTGGCGAAATCAAACGTGGTCATGTCGGTCTCCTTCAGACTGCCGCATGACCCCGAACCGGAGGTTCGGAAAAGGATCATGCGCAAAATCAAAGTGCTACAGCGTCCTTTGCGCGTCCAAAGGACGCGCGGCGCTGTAGGCCGGGCGAGACCAGGCAATCGGCGCTGGCAACAGCGGCCGTTCCGGTCCCAATTCACATGACTTCATGTGGACAATGCCAATTTGCCATCGACCGATTGATTAATCCAACGAATGTTTCTAATCTTTAACATCAACACCAGTGATGGATCATATCGATGAAATCGCCGCTCGATCTCGATCAGTTGCAGACCTTCATCTCGATTGCCGACACCGGCAGCTTCACCCGAGCAGCCGAAGAGGTGCACCGGACCCAGTCGGCGGTGTCGATGCAGATGCGCCGGCTGGAGGAGCGGCTCGGCAAGCCGCTGTTCGAAAAGGACGGGCGCACCAACAGACTGACCGAGGAAGGCGACAAGCTGCTCTCCTACGCGCGGCGGCTGCTTTACCTCAACCGCGAAACGCTGGCCGCTTTCGACGACCGGCGGCTCGAAGGCACGATCCGCATCGGCACGCCCGACGACTATGCCGACCGTTTCCTGCCCGAGATCATGGCGCGGTTCACGCGCTCCAATCCGCGCGTCGAGTTGACTGTCATCTGCGAGCCGACGCCGGGGCTGGTCGAACATATCAAGCGCGGCAATCTCGACCTGGCGCTGGTGACGCACAACGACGTACGCGGCCAGTCGGAAGTGGTGCGGCGTGAACCGCTGCTGTGGGTCACCTCGGCCAACCATGCGACGCATGAGCAGGTAACGCTGCCGATGGCCTTCGGCCGGCCGAACTGCATCTGGCGGCGCGCCGCGGTCGATGTGCTTGACCAGCAGAACCGCGATTATCGCATCCTGTTCACCAGCTTCTCGGCCACCGTCATCACCGCCGCGGTGCTTTCGGGCCTGGCGATTTCGGTGCTGCCGGAATGCGCGCTCAGGCCCGGCATGCGGGTGCTGGGTGAAGCCGACGGCTTTGGCGCCCTGCCCGATTGCCGCATCGGCATCATGCGCGGCCAGACGTCGCGGCCGGAGATCGTCGATGCGCTTGCGCGTCATATTTCGGAAAGCCTGGACAATATTTCCGTGCCGATCAGCGAAGACACCGGGACATTCGATTTCGCAGCCCTCGCCTTCACCAAGCTGCGGCGAACCAAGCCGAACCAGATCCTGCCCGGCTGGTAGGCAGGGTCCGGCATGCGGATTATGAACGGCTGGCCTGACGCGGCCACCTTGACGCGGGGGCCCAACCGTCCCCCAATCGGCCGATGAGCGACGCAGCATCCGAATCACGCACCAACGCCGCCGAATACACGGTGAGCGAGATTTCCGGCGCGCTGAAGCGCACGGTCGAGGATGTCTTCGGCAATGTGCGGGTGCGCGGCGAAATATCAGGCTATCGCGGGCCGCATTCCTCAGGTCATGCCTATTTCGCGCTGAAGGACGACCGCGCGCGGCTCGACGCCGTGGTGTGGAAAGGCACGATGAGCCGGCTGAAGTTCCGCCCCGAGGAGGGGATGGAAGTCATCGCCACCGGTAAGCTCACCACCTATCCCGGCAAGTCCAACTACCAGATCGTTATCGACAATCTGGAGCCCGCCGGCGCCGGCGCGCTGATGGCGCTGCTGGAAGAGCGCAAGCGGCGGCTGCAGGCCGAGGGCCTGTTCGACACCGGCCGCAAGCGGTTGCTGCCGTTCATGCCGCGCGTCATCGGCGTCGTCACCTCGCCGACAGGGTCCGTCATCCGCGACATCATCCACCGTATCAAGGACCGGTTTCCGCTGCATATCCTGGTCTGGCCGGTGCGTGTGCAAGGCGAGACGTCAGGCGCGGAAGTGGCCGCGGCGGTCAACGGCTTCAACGCGCTGGCATGGGATGGCGCTATCCAGCGCCCCGATCTGCTGATCGTGGCGCGCGGCGGCGGCAGCCTCGAAGACCTCTGGGGCTTCAACGATGAGGCCCTCGCCCGCGCCGTCGCCGCCTCCGGCATTCCTGTGATCTCGGCTGTCGGCCATGAGACGGACTGGACGCTGATCGACCTCGTTGCGGATGTGCGGGCGCCGACGCCGACGGGTGCGGCCGAAATCGCCGTGCCGGTGAAGGCCGACCTCGAAGCGACGCTTGCTAGCCTCGGGGCGCGGCTCAAGGCGGCGGTCCTGCGCAATTTCGAACGCAAACGGCAGGCTGCTCGTGCCGCCGCCCGCGCTCTGCCCTCGCCCGATCAATTGCTGGCGCTGCCGCGCCGACGCCTCGATGAGGCGACATCCAGGCTCGGCCGGGCGCTGTCCGTCAGCGTCGACCGCAAGCGGGCGCGGTTGCAAGGCCAAAGGCTGACGCCGGCCACGCTGTCGCGGCGCATCAATGAAGCGCGCACGCTGACCGGCCGCGACCTCGCCCGCGCACAAGCAGCGTTTTTTGCCATCGTGCGCGAACGCCGCGCGCGATTTTCCCGCACCGCGACGCGGCTGTCGCCGGCACCGATCATACGGCGCCAGAAACTGCTGGGGGACACGCTGGCGGCGCTGGCGCGGCGGCAGGATCGGGTGATCTCTGTGCGGCTCGAGCGCCTGCGCGGGCAATTGAGCCAGGCCGACCGACTGCTTGCCACGCTGTCGCACAAGGCGGTGCTGGCACGCGGCTTTGCCCTGGTGAAGGACGCCGACGGGGTGGGGATCAAGCAGGTGGCCGATGTGGCGTCGGGAATGGCGCTTTCGCTCGAGTTCGCCGATGGCACCGCCGATGCGGTGGCAACCAGCGGTGCGGCGAGGCCAAAGCCGGTTGCCAAGCCGGCAGCCAAGGCCAAAGAGCCAGGCAATCAGGGATCCCTGTTCTGACACCATGACCGACAATCCGAACCATCTGGCAACGCCCTCAGGCAAACCGCGCGCGCGAAGTTTTGGCATCGGCTTCGACGGCACGCCCGGGCCGTTCAATGCGATCACCGATGTGCCTGGTGTAGCGGTCGGCTATGAGACGCTGATTTCGGGCGATGGCGCGCTCGTCGTCGGCGAGGGGCCGGTGCGCACCGGCGTGACCGCGATCCTGCCCAGGCGGCGCACCGATCTTGCGACGCCGGTCTTCGCCGGCATCTTCAGCCAGAACGGCAATGGCGAACTGACCGGCTCGCACATCGTCGAGGAAACCGGCGCTTTCAACTTCCCGATCACCATCACCAACACGCATTCCTGCGGTGTCTCCCGCGACAGCACGCTGCGCTGGATGCAAAGCGTACTGCCGGCGGCGCTCGACAGCGGCTGGGGGCTGCCGGTGGCGGCGGAGACCTATGACGGCTTCCTCAACGACATCAACGGCCACCATTTGACGTCAGAGCATGTTGCCCAGGCACTGGACGGTGCTGTGGGCGGACCGATCGAGGAAGGCAGCGTCGGCGGTGGCACCGGCATGATCACCTTCGGCTTCAAGGCCGGGTCCGGCACAGCATCGCGCATCGTTGAATGGCACGGCCGCACTTATACGGTCGGTGCCTTCGTGCAGTCGAATTTCGGCAAGCGGCACAATTTTGCCGTTCGCGGTATGCGCGCCGGGCCGGAACTCGTCGAACCGGCGGTCCGCGAAGGCACGCCGCGCACTGAAAAGGGTTCGATCATCGCAGTCGTCGCCACCGATGCGCCGTTCCTGCCGCATCAGATGAAGCGGCTGGCCCGCCGGGTGCCGCTTGGCGTCGCCATGACCGGCGGCTTCGCTTACCACAGTTCAGGCGACATTTTTATCGCCTTCTCGACCGCCAATGCGAGCGCGGCGCTTTCGCCATCCGGCCGCATCGCCAGCGCCGATTTTATTCCGGACACCGACATCGACCCGTTTTTCGATGCGGTGATCCAGACCGTGGAGGAAGCGATCCTCAACGCATTGGTCGCCAATGACGACATGACCGGGCGCGACGGAAACTTCGTGCCGGCGCTGCCGAAGGCGTGGTTGAAAGAAAAATTTGGCTGAGAGCCATCGCTGAAACGAAAACGCGGGCCAAGCAGCCCGCGTGTTTCGGATGGAGTCGCTTTTATGCGGTCATTCCGCGGCTTTGCTGGATGCCTGCTGCTGCTCGTCGGCCTCGGCCGCTTCCTCGAGCCGGGAGGCAATGAGTTCCTTGATATCGCCGACTTCTTCCTGGATATCTTCCAGCGGGATGCCGACTTCCGCCGCCTCGGCAGCGCATTCCTTGGCCAAAGTCTCGGCCTGCTTGTCGATCCGGGCCTGGGATGACTGGCAATGGACCTTTTCGCCGATCCATCCCCGCAAGAACTCGATCGCGTGCTCACTCATACTGCTGTTCCCTGGCGGCAAAGCCGGTTGGTAATCAGAAACGTCGACATCCCAGAAAGGATGCATGTCCCCATTCGAGCCGAGTCGCGGTCAGCCGGCAAGCCGATGCCGTCCAAGGTCCACAGAGCCATAGGAAATCGAGGGTTCAAGAGCATTTTCTGATTCTGGGGGGTCGGTACCGTTAGCTGGGCCACGCCCAGCTTTGCGCCACTGTTTCTACTTGCTTTTTTCCGGTTTCCGAGCCGATTTTCGTCACAATAGATGGCGCAACACACAACACATTTACAGTTGCTTCGCGGCGCAAACCCTCAGGCGCGCGGGTCGAAGCCGCCGGTATATAGTGTCATCCTCATGCAATGTCGACTCCGCTCGCCATCCTGCTTCTTTCCGCCGCGCCGGAGGGCTCCGCGAAGGATAAAGAGCAGGTGATGATGGAGCTGACCGGTGCGGAGCAGGCCTCGGCGGAACCGCTCAGACGTGCACCGCCACTACCGCCGCGCAGTCCCCGGCCTTGACCAGGCCGGGGAAATGCCGCGCCGCCAGCATGCCCGCCATTTTTGCCCGGATTTCCTGGGGTGCGACGCCGGTGCGGCCGGTGGAATGAATGCGAGCCAGCACCGCGCCTTTTTCGACGGGCTCACCGAGATCGATCATGGTTTCGATCATGCCGTCATCCTCGGCGAAGGAAAAACAATCGCCGGATGGCATGTCGAGCCACTGGGTTCGAGTCTTCTCGACCACACCATCAACAATGCCGGCATGACGCAGCACATTGAGAATACCACGCCGCGCGATCCGCACGGTTTGCGCTCGCGACGTGCCGCCGCCGCCAAGCTCGGTGCTGACGAAGACCTTGCCCATCTCCTCGGCAGCCGTGTCGTACATGCCGACGGCGTCGATCTCGATCATGCGCATCGAGAATGGGGCGGAAAACGCCGCGACCGCGTCGAAGGCTTTCTGCTCCAACGCCTTGTCGGGCAGCGTGTGCGCGGCGCAGAACGGCACGAAGTCCAGCGTCTTGCCGCCGGAATGGAAGTCGAACACGATGTCCGCGCGGGGAAGTAGCTCACGCTGGAAATAGTCGGCGATCTTTTCGGTCACCGTTCCGTCCGGCCGGCCGGGGAAGCTGCGGTTCATATTGCCCTTGTCGATCGGCGAGGTGCGTGTGCCGGCGCGAAAGGCCGGATAGTTCATCGCCGGCACGATGATGACCGTTCCGCTGACTTGCTTGGGATCGAGCGTGCGGGCGAGATCGTAAAGCGCCAGCGGCCCCTCATACTCGTCGCCATGGTTGCCGCCGGAAAGCAGAGCCACCGGCCCCTTGCCGTTGCGGATGACGCAGATCGGTATCATCACCGAGCCCCAGGCCGAGTCATCTCGGCTGTAGGGCAGACGCAGGAAACCGTGCTGGACACCGTCGCGGTCGAAATCGACGGTCGGCGCGATCGGTGATGGGCGGAGGCTAGACATCGGCTTCAATCCTTCACCACCAGCTTGCGCGGCACATTGGCCAGGCACTCTACACCGGTTTCGGTGATCAGGATGGATTCGGTGATCTCCAGCCCCATCGTCTCCAGCCAGAGACCAGTCATGAAATGGAAGGTCATGCCGGGCTTGAGTTCGGTGCGGTCGCCGGGGCGCAGGCTCATCGTGCGTTCGCCCCAGTCCGGCGGATAGGACAGGCCGATCGAGTAGCCAGTGCGGTTATCCTTGACGATCCCATACTTCTTCAGCACGGCGAAGAAGGCATTGGCGATGTCCTCGCAGGCGTTGCCGGGTTTCGCTGCGGCCAAGCCGGCTTCCATGCCTTCCAGCGTCGCCTTCTCGGCATCGAGGAATTCCTGCGTCGGCTTGCCGAGGAACACGGTGCGCGACAGCGGGCAGTGATACCTGTTGTAGCAGCCGGCGATCTCGAAGAAGGTGCCCTCGCCCCGCTGCATCGGCCTGTCGTCCCAGGTCAGATGCGGCGCCGAGGCATCGGCACCCGACGGCAGCAGCGGCACGATCGCCGGATAGTCGCCGCCAATGCCATCGACACCGCGCGTGCCGGCATCATAGATTTCGGCAACGAGATCGCATTTGCGCATACCGACCTCGATCTTGTCGACAATGCGCTGGTGCATCGCCTCGACGATGCGGGCGGCCTTGCGCATATAGTCGATCTCGGTCGGGCTCTTGACCGCGCGCTGCCAGTTGACCAGCGCCGTCGCGTCGACAAAGCGGGCATTGGGCAGATGCTTCTGCAGCGACGCAAAGGCGGCAGCCGAGAACCAGTAATTGTCCATTTCGACACCGATCGTGAGCTTGCCCCAGCCGCGATCCGCAAGCACGCCGGCCAAAAAATCCATCGGATGGCGCTCGGTCGACTGCACATAGTGGTCGGCATAGCCGACGATGTTGTCGTGCGCGAGATAGGCAGTGCGCTTGGCGCCGTTGGCATCCTGGCCACGGCCGTACCAGACCGGTTCGCCAGATGGCGGCACGATGACGGCTTGGTGCACATAGAACGACCAGCCATCGTAGCCGGTCAGCCAGGCCATGTTGGAGGGATCGCTGATAACAAGCAGATCGACGCCCTTCACCTCCATGGCTTTGCGCGTCTTGGCGAGGCGATCCGCATATTCGCCGCGCGAGAACTTCAGGTTCGGTTGCATTGTTCTTGGTCCTCGTTTGTTGGGCCTCGCGGCCAGCATCAGCTTTCGAAAGTGGTCCCGGAATTGGCCGCCCGCGCGCGGTCTCGAGCGAGCGTGGCAATCGCCGTGTCCTGCACGCCGGTGCCGGTGAGATCGGCGATGGTGATATCGCTGGCCGAGCGGCGGCCATGTTTTTCGCCGGCGATGATCTGGCCGAGTTCGGTCACCTCTGCATCTCCAGCCATCACACCCGCCGCGATGGCATGATGCAGCTCGCCCAGCCGCCGCGTCTGGCGGGCGCTGTCGGCGACATAGAGGTCGGCCATGCGCAGGATGGCCGGTGCGATCTCGTTCTTGTGCTCGGCGTCGGAGCCCATCGCGGTGATGTGCTGGCCGGCGGAAACGAACCCCGCCTTGATCAGCGGCTCGGTGGAGGGCGTGGTGGTGACGATGATGTCGGCGCCGGCAACCGCGTTTGCGGCATCGGATTCGGCGCGCACGGCGATGCCGAGCTTTTCGCGCAAGGCAGCCGCGGTCATCTCTGCCTTGACGGCATCGCGCGCCCAGATGCGCGCTTCGGCGATAGGCCGCACCAGCATGAGTGCTTCGAGCTGCAGCCCCGCCTGCACGCCGGCGCCGAAGATCGCGGCGACAGACGAGTCCTGCCGCGACAGATGTCTGGCCGCGACTGCGCCGGCCGCTGCCGTACGGACATCGGTGAGATAGCCATTGTCGAGCAGCAACGCTTCGACCAGGCCCGTTTTCGACGACAACAGTACCATCATGCCGTTGACGCTGGGCAGGCCGAGCTTCGGATTGTCGAAGAAGCCTGGGCTGATCTTGATGGCGAAACCGTCGATGCCTGGCACATAGGCGGTCTTCACGTCGACCTCGCCGCGATACTCGGGAATGTCGAGCCGCAGGATCGGCGGCATCGCCACCGGCAGAGTGGCGAGCGCGCGGAAGGCGTTCTCAACGCAGGCGACGGCATCGAGATCGAGCGTGACGATCGCCCGCAATTCGGCTTCTGTGAGGATCGTCATCCGGCTCATGCGGCACGCTCCTTAAGCGACGGCGCCTCGCCGCAGACAATTGTGCGGTGCGCGTTCATATCGATGTTGCGGCCGGAAAGCAGAACAACCACTGGACCGCTCGCCTTGACCTTGCCGGCGAGCAGCGCGGCGATGCCGACCGCGCCAGCGCCCTCGACGATCTCGCGTTCCTGCGCATAGGCGTGGCGGATGCCGGCGGCGATCTCGTCCTCGCCGAGCAGGATGACATCGTCGAGCAGGTCGCGGCACATGGCGAAGGTCAGCTG
>NZ_RZQG01000869.1:0-2456 GCF_003998635.1 Mesorhizobium sp. M7D.F.Ca.US.004.03.1.1 | reverse complement strand
GTCTCGAAGGACTTGAATTCCTCCGGGGTGACGAAACGGATCACCGGATGGTGCTTCTTCGACGGCTGCAGGTACTGGCCGATGGTCATGAAGTCGACATTGGCCGAACGCAGATCGTCCATCAGCTGCAGGATTTCATTTCGCTCCTCGCCCAGGCCGACCATGATGCCGGACTTGGTGAAGATCGACGGGTCGAGTTCCTTGACCCGCTGCAACAGCCGGATCGAATGGAAATAGCGGGCGCCCGGCCGAACCGTCAGATAGTTCGACGGCACGGTTTCCAGATTGTGGTTGAAGACGTCGGGCTTGGCCGCCACGACGATCTCCAGCGCGCCGTCCTTGCGCAGGAAGTCTGGCGTCAGGATTTCGATCGTCGTCAACGGCGTTGCCGCGCGGATGGCGCGGATGACCTCGGCGAAATGCTGCGCACCGCCATCGGTGAGATCGTCGCGGTCGACCGAGGTGATGACGACATGGGTCAGGCCCATCTGCTTGACGGCGTGCGCGACGCGGGCCGGCTCATCGGCATCAAGAGCTGTCGGAATGCCGGTGGCGACGTTGCAAAACGCGCAGGCGCGCGTGCAGATCTCGCCCATGATCATGAAGGTGGCGTGCTTCTTTTCCCAGCACTCGCCGATGTTGGGGCAGCCGGCCTCTTCGCAGACCGTCACCAGCTTGTGCGATTTGACGATTTCGCGCGTTTCGGCATAGCCCTTCGACATCGGCGCCTTGACGCGAATCCAGTCGGGCTTGCGCAGCACATCCTGATCAGGCTTGTGCGCCTTTTCCGGATGCCGCAAGCGCGGAGCGTTGGCGATCGTATCGAGGACAGTGACCATCGGGAAACCTGGTTCATTCGCGACCGCCAGTCAGGCGTTCGCTGTCATAAGTTCATCTAAGACTTTTTAACGCAAAGAAAAAGGCCGCGACGGCGCATGCCGCAACAGCCTTTTTCGCATAGCAGCTCTTCAGTGATGTTAACGGCGCACCAGACGCCCCGCCCAGATCAGCAGGCAGGCTCCGATAAAGCCGGTGATCAGATAGGCGGTCCAGCCGATACCGAACACACCGATGTTGAGTGCCTGGAGGATGGCGTTCAGCACGACCGCGCCGACGATACCCAAAACAATGTTCATGAAGATGCCGGTGTTGCTCTTCATGACCATTTCGGCGAGCCAGCCTGCCAGGCCGCCGATGATGATGGCTGCAATCCAGCCGACGCCATTCAGGTGCATATGCCTTCTCCTTGTGTGATGGATGAAAATGCATCCGCAAACTAAGTACCTTGCCGCCGGGTTCCATCTGTGCCAGCGCTTTCAATTTATCACGCGTTGAGCGCGCGGCCATAGGCGTCGAGCACGCTTTCCTTCATCATCTCCGACAGCGTCGGGTGCGGGAAAATGGTGTGCATCAGTTCTTCCTCGGTCGTCTCCAGGTTCATCGCCACGACAAAACCCTGGATCAGTTCGGTCACTTCGGCGCCGACCATGTGGGCGCCGAGCAGCTGGCCGGTCTTCTTGTCGAAGATGGTCTTGATGAAGCCCTGGTCCTCACCGAGCGCGATGGCCTTGCCATTGGCGGCGAACTGGAAGCGCCCGACGCGGATATCCTTGCCCTCTGCCTTGGCCTTCGCTTCCGTCAGGCCAACGGACGCGACCTGCGGATTGCAATAGGTGCAGCCGGGGATCTTGAGCTTGTCAGTGGCGTGCACGCCGGGGAAATTGGCGATTTTTTCGATGCACACCACGCCCTCATGCTCGGCCTTGTGGGCGAGCATCGGCGGGCCGGCGACGTCGCCGATGGCGTAAATGCCGGGTACATTGGTCTTACCGTAGCCGTCAATGACGATGCAGCCGCGTTCGGTCTTCACGCCGAGCGCTTCCAGCCCGAGATTCTCGATGTTGCCCTGCACGCCGACGGCCGAGATCATGCGGTCGGCGGTGATCTTCTCGACCTTGCCGTCCTTCATCTCGACATGTGCGGTGACCGAGTTGGCACCCTTCTCGACCTTGGTCACCTTGGCTTCGAGAATGATCTTCATGCCTTGCTTCTCGAACTGCTTCTGCGCGAATTTCGAGACTTCGGCGTCCTCGACCGGCATCACCGCAGGCAACAGCTCGACCACCGTCACGTCGGCGCCCATGGTGCGATAGAAGGATGCGAATTCGATGCCGATGGCGCCCGAACCCATCACCAGCAGCGACTTCGGCATTTCCGGCGGCACCATCGCCTCGAAATAGGTCCAGATCAGCTTGCCATCCGGCTCGATGCCGGGCAGCGCGCGCGGCCGCGCTCCCGTCGCCAGGATGATGTGCTTGGCGGTGTAGGTGCCCTCGCCCTTGACGCCTTTCGGCACCGGCGGCTGCGGCTCCATCGGCTTCTTGGCCGTCTTTGACACGACGATTTCGCCGGGTTTCGAGAGCTTGGCCTCGCCCCAGATGACGTCGACCTTGTTC
>NZ_RZQG01000868.1:0-2459 GCF_003998635.1 Mesorhizobium sp. M7D.F.Ca.US.004.03.1.1 | reverse complement strand
ATGTCAGGTCGATCTCAGCCGATATGCCGGCTTCACGCGCGGCACGCTCGAAAGCCTTGGTGGCCGAGCGCAGATTGCCCGAGCCGTAGTCGATGATCGCAACCCGCATGTCAGCTTCTTCCCGGGATGTGGGTCAGCCCCAGCGCCATGCCCGGCTGCGCAGGGCGCGCAAGGGCAGCATCGGGAACCATGCGCGGCATCGGCGCGACCTCATCGGCAAGCGTTTCCGACTCCAGCGCATAGCGAATATCGGCATCGTCAAGCCTGCCGGCCTGTACCACGCCCCATTCGTGCCAGCCGCGCCGGCGAAGTGCTGCGATGCGCAGCCCCTGGCCTTCCAGGCCGACATAGAGCGAAACCAGCAGCGACAGCAGCGAGCCGGCTAGTCCAAGGCCGAGCTTTTGGCCCAGCATAGAAAGCAGGCCCATGATGACGAAGGCAAGTGCTGCTTCGATCCACAGCCGATGCCAGGCGAACCAGAGTGGCGGCACCAGAAAACCGAGCCAGGCGAAGCCATCGCGGACAAGGGCCGTCGCATCGACCTTCTCGCTGCGGCCGGGCGGTTCCATCACGACATAGCTGGCCATGGCCTACCCCTTCAACGATCCCTTGGTGGAAGGAACCGCGTCCGGCTGGCGCGGATCGCGTTCGAGAGCCGCGCGCAGCGCACGCGCCACCGCCTTGAAGCAGGTCTCGGCGATGTGGTGGTTGTTGGCGCCATAGTGGTTGGTGACATGCAGCGTGATGCCGGCATTCTGCGCCAGCGCCTGGAAGAACTCGCGCACCAGTTCGGTGTCGAACGTGCCGATTTTCGGCGACGAGAAGGAAACATTCCAGACCAGGAACGGACGGCCGGATACGTCGATCGCCGCACGCGTCAGCGTCTCGTCCATGGCAAGGTCGATCGAGGCATAGCGCATGATGCCGCGCCGCTCGCCGAGCGCCTTGGTCAATGCCTGGCCGAGCGCGATGCCGGTGTCCTCGACGGTGTGGTGGTCGTCGATATGCAGGTCGCCCTTCGCCTTGACCGTCATGTCGATCAGGGAGTGGCGCGACAGCTGGTCCAGCATATGGTCGAAGAAGCCGACGCCGGTGGCGATATCCGACTTGCCGGAGCCGTCGACATGGACCGACACGGAGATGTCGGTTTCCTTGGTCTTGCGGCTTGCTTCGGCGGAACGGGGCGGCATCACTCTATCCTTGTCCCAGAGGTTCACATCGTGACCGGCTCAGAGGCTTCAGGCGCTCGCAGGCTTGAAAACGAAAGCCTTCTAGCAGCATGGTCCGGCGATTGCCAGTTGCCTCTGACAGCGGTATCGGCCTTGCCAGAGAGGCGATTTGCAATCATCGGCCCCATGCATACATATGGCCGATCAAAGTTACTCGTACCGCGCCAATCGCCTTTTCGGGATAGCGCTGCTCGGAGCCAGGAAATGTCTAATGAACTGACCATGCACGCCACGACCATCGTGACGGTGCGCAAGGGCAACAAGGTGGTGATCGCCGGCGACGGCCAGGTCAGCCTTGGCCAGACCATCATGAAGGGCAACGCCAAAAAGGTGCGCCGCATCGGCAAGGGCGGCAATGTGATTGCCGGTTTCGCCGGCGCCACCGCCGACGCCTTCACGCTTCTGGAGCGGCTCGAAGCCAAGCTCGAACAATATCCCGACCAGCTGACGCGCGCCTGCGTCGAGCTCGCCAAGGACTGGCGCACCGACCGCTATCTGCGCCGGCTGGAAGCGATGATGCTGGTTGCCGACAAGTCGGTCTCGCTGGCGCTGACCGGCACCGGCGACGTGCTCGAACCCGAATTTGGCGTCATGGCCATCGGTTCGGGCGGCAATTACGCGCTGGCCGCGGCACGCGCGCTGATGGACAGCGACAAGGATGCCGAGGAGATCGCCCGCAAGGCGATGCAGATCGCGTCCGACATCTGCGTCTACACAAACAACAATTTCGTTATCGAAACGCTCGATGCCGGCTGAAGAGGTGGTGACCTATGATTTTCGGCCGGTGACGGAAAAAGACCTGCCGATGATCGCCGGCTGGCTTGCCGAGCCGCATGTTGCCGAGTGGTGGGACGATCCGGAGACGGAAATCGTTGAGATTCGCGACCACATCGATAGCATTTCCGTCGAGCCGCTGATCGTCGAGCTCGACGGCAAGCCGATAGCCTATCTGCAAAGCTACGATCCGCATCTGGAAGACGACCACCCCTATGCCGACCAGCCGTTCGGCACGCTGGGCATCGACCTGTCGATCGGCCGGCCGGAGCTGGTCGGCCTCGGCCATGGCTCGGCAATCGTGCGGCAGTTCGTCGAACAACTGTTCGAGGAAGGCGTGCCGCGCGTCATCATCGACCCGCATCCAGACAACGGACGCGCCATTCGCGCCTATGAAAAGGCCGGCTTTGCCGCCTTTGACACCAGAACAACGGAATACGGGCCAGCCCTGATGAT
>NZ_RZQG01000867.1:0-2460 GCF_003998635.1 Mesorhizobium sp. M7D.F.Ca.US.004.03.1.1 | reverse complement strand
GTGGGGGAACCCGCCTTGCGCTGCTTGTCGATGTAGCCGGCAAAATAGCTCCAGAAGGAGACGGCATAGTCGCGGAAATAGGCGTCGGTCACCTTGCGCGAACACAGGTCGCCGTCGACGCAGAAGGACAGGCGGTTGAGAAAATAGACGATGCGGTCGAAATTCTCGCCGAAATCGGCGAGCGGCATGTCGCCCCCGGAGGCGGTCATCGCCTCGATGCCGATCCGTTGCCGGAACACCTGCTCCTCGGTCGGCGAGGGGTTGGCGCTGAGCAGATTGTCATATTTGGCGTTGAGGGCCGTCAGACGATCCTTCAGGGCACGCTGCGCCTGCTGGTAGTCCTTGTTTTCCCAGAGTTCGACCAGTGACATGGTCTGCTCGACGCGCTTCTGCTCCTGGTTGGCCAGGAACTGATAGATCGAGAACATCAAGGTGAAGATGATGGCGAGACGAACTGCCAGGCCCGACCAGGCATAGATCAGCATGCGCCAGTCGCGGTCGGTGAAGGGATTGCTCTCCTTCTTGATCTCGTGGCTGCTCGGCCACGGAAAACCTTCGGTGGTTTCCGGCAGCGCCGGTTTGCCGGCCGGCGCCTTTGCGGGTGCGGCGGCTGCTGTTTGCCTGGTGTTGCCCGTCGGTTTCTTCATCCGCAGGTGTCCAGTTCAATGGTGGCGGAGGGATCCAGCACGATGCCTGGCGCCTCCAGCTTCTTTTTCAGGCATTGCAACTGCAGGCGCGAAATCATGAACTGTACGTCGGGCTCCGCCGCCCCCTTGTTCGGTGACGGCAAGGCTTCGACGACGCCGCGCGAGGCGCAGTTGCTGAGATCGACGACAACGGCGCCACTGCTGCTATTGGCGATCTGGTCGTACTGATCGAGAAAACACGTCGCCAGTTCCGAGTTGGTGACGATCTGCTTGACGCACAGGCCGCAGGCCTCGTCAGCCGAAGCGTTGGCGATCAGCAACAGGCTGCCGGCAAGGCCGGTCACCATTCCACGCCAGGAAAACACAGAATTCTTCACAATCGATCCTATCCGTTTCATCCGACCGTCATGCGCCAAGGCTGCGGCCGGGAATGTTCTCATATCGCACCGATCGCGCAAGAGCCGGCGCAACATGGCCGTAAGGCTTTGGCGCCGGCATCCGCTCAGGCGCGTGGTACCGTTTCCATCGGGAAGATCATCACCGCGCCTTTCGGCCCACTCTTGTCGGCAAGTCGCATCACCGAGCGGGTTGCCGGCGCCATACCGAGATCGGTCAGCATGTCGGAGAAGCCGGAGGAGCCTGTTCCGCGTGTCGCCGAGGCGACGCCGTCCTGCGCCAGGAAGCCCAGATCCTCCTTCTCGCTCTCCGGCGGCGCCTCGGTCAAAACCGCGATCATCCGTTCCATGCCGAAGCTGGTGTCGGTGAAGGCCAGCAGCCCCTCCTCGAGCGTGGCCTGCGGGGCGAGGCGTTCGGCAACGATATGAGTGATCGAATAGTCGCTGCCGACATAGAGCACGTTGATGTCGACCAGAAGGTCCGAGCTGTTCTTGGCCAGCACATGCACTTCGTCGCCCGGCCAGACGCGCGGCACCACCGAAGCCTGCAGCGGTTCGAGGCCATCCTTGTCGCGACGTTTGACCTGGAACTGGACGTCGACGTCCTCGGGCTTGTAGTCGGAGGCCGCCGCCAGCCGCGAAAGCCCGGTGGCGCGGAAGATAGTGCGCAGGTTCCTGGTTGTTGCCTCGGCCAGCTTCTGACGGTCATCCATGTGGATGATGATCAGCGGCGGCTTGCTGCCGTCCTTCAGGGTCACGTCGCCCGACGCCGGCAGGAACCACAGCGCCGGCTTGTCGGTCGCATCCTTGGCGGCGCCGGGAACAGCATTCTCGCGCATCACCGCAAAGCGAAGCTCGGCACTTTTGCCGGGCTCGACCAGCTCGATGTTGAAACCCGTCTCCTTGGCCGTGGCCAGTTCGTCGAGAACCGAATTGACCAGCGCGGTTTCCTTCTCAAGTCCCTTGATGGCAGCCGGACGCGCCACGACGAGCTTGTAGTCGACGGCGATCTCCGCCACCCGCGCATAGGCATTGGCGGGAATGTCGGCGACTTTGAGCGCCGGCTTCTTGTCGAACTCGACCGGCTTGACGCGGCTTTCCAGGTTCTTGGCTGACTGCACTTCGAGATAACCGACCGCGTCGGAAAGCGGCGACAGCGCCGAAGGCAGTATGGCGAGCTTGCTGCCGGGGGTGAGGCGGTGCAGCAGCCCGGCGCCGATCGTCGCCTCGCCATCTTTGATGACGACAGGCCACTGCATGACCGCGTCGGTCTTGTCGGTGCCGAACACCCGCGCGTCGAGTTCGCCTTCGAACAGCGGCGTCGGCCGGGTGCGGCTGTCGGCCGAATATTGCTGGAGCACGGCCTGGCCGAGCTGGCGATAAGTGACGTTGGGATTCTCGGCCAGTTTCGACAGAAT
>NZ_RZQG01000866.1:0-2462 GCF_003998635.1 Mesorhizobium sp. M7D.F.Ca.US.004.03.1.1 | reverse complement strand
TTGGCGGTCAGGCTGCCGCAGGTGCCGGTGCGGATCAACGTTCGCGCACCAAAATGCTCCAGCAATTCATGCGCATAGATCAGAAACGATGAAACGCCGATGCCCGTCGCCTGAATGCTGACAGGTTTGCCGCCAAACAGCCCAGTAAAGCCAAGCGCGCCGCGTCGGCGATTGATGCAGCGCGGCGCTTCCAGGAAAGTTTGCGCCATCCACTCGGCGCGCTGCGGATCACCCGGCAACAACACTGTGTCGGCGTAGTCGCTCTTGTCCGCTTCGTTGTGTGGCGTCACCAGCTGCTCCCCCGAGCCCGCCTGCCGTTTCACCCGCAATCATGGCGTTGTAGCGGCGCAGCGCAAGGAAAGAACTGAAGGAGGTTCTAGGACTCCAGCACATCCTTGACGATCGTCGCCAGTTGCTTGAGCGAGAACGGCTTTGGCAGGAAGCCGAAATGCGCGTCGGCCGGCAAGTTTCTGGCGAATGCGTCCTCGGCATAGCCGGACACGAAGACGAACTTGATGTCCGGCTGGCGCTTGCGCAACTCACCAAGCAGCGTCGGTCCGTCCATTTCCGGCATCACCACGTCGGAAACGACGATGTCGACCTTGCCGCCCAGCGCCTCGAACACTTCCAGCGCCTCCACGCCTGACGACGCCTCGTGCACGGTGTAGCCGCGCGAGGTCAGCGCCCGCATACCGCCCATGCGCACGGCATCCTCGTCTTCGACGAGCAGCACTGTGGCCGAGCCCGACAGATCCTTAGCCGCATCGGCGATCTTTGCCGGGGCCGCCGGCACATCGCTGGGCTCGCCTGCTTTTTTCGCTTCCGCAATATGACGCGGCAGGAAAATGCGGAAAGTCGAGCCTTTGCCGACTTCGGAATCGCAGAAGATGAAGCCGCCGGTCTGCTTGATGATGCCGTAGACCATCGACAGGCCAAGGCCGGTGCCCTTGCCGACCTCCTTGGTGGTGAAGAAGGGTTCGAAAATCTTCTTCAGCACATCGGGCGCGATACCGCTGCCGGTGTCCTCGACTTCGACCACGACATAGTCCGCCGGGGCGAGTTCACGATAGGAAAAGGCCTTGCACTCCTCGGCGGTCACGTTGCGGGTGCGCACGGTGAGATCGCCACCCGCCGGCATTGCGTCGCGCGCGTTGACCGCAAGGTTGACCACCACCTGCTCGAACTGCCCGATATCGACCTTGACCGGCCACAGGTCGCGGCCATGGTCGACCTTGAGCTTGATGTCATTGCCGACCAGGCGGGCCAGAAGCATCCTCAGATCGGCGAGCACGTCGGTCAGGTTGAGCACTTCCGGCCGCAAAGTCTGCTTGCGCGAGAAGGCGAGCAGCTGCCGCACCAGCGAAGCCGCCCGGTTGGCATTCTGCTTGATGTTCATGATGTCGGGGAAGGACGGGTCCGACGGACGGTGGTTGGTCAACAAAAGGTCGGACGCCATGATGATGGCGGTCAGCACATTGTTGAAATCGTGCGCGATGCCGCCGGCAAGCTGGCCGACCGCCTGCATCTTCTGGCTTTGCGCCATCTGCCCTTCGAGCGCCTTCTGCTCCGTCGTCTCGACGGCGTAGACGATGGCCGACTCCTCGGCGCCCTCGCCGCCGGTGCCGTCGGCGACCGCGTTGACGTAGAAACGGATGTGCCGCTCGTCGTTGCCGGGCAGAAGCGTGTCTATCGGCTCGATGTCGGCCTGCCGTTGTTGCGCTTTTTCAAAGGCAGTCGCAAAGGCCGGCCGGTCGCGTTCATGGATCACCGTGTCGAGCCGCACACGGCGATCGACGGCATCGCGATCGACGACGGATGAAAACAGCGACAGGAACGGCGCATTGGTGCGCAGGATGCGCCCGTTGTGGTCGACGCCGGCTATCGCCATCGGTGTAGAGTTGAAGAAGCGGGTGAAGCGCACTTCCGAGGCCCGCAAATCGGCCGAGGAGTCCTCGCCTTGCGTGCGGTTGAGCACGATCGTGCGCGTCGGCCCATTGAGGCCTTCGCGGCTGGCCGAAACACGATGCATGAACCGCACCGGCAGCGCCTCGCCCGTCATCGTCGTCAAGTCGAGATCGATCACCGCGTTGCGT
Source organism: Mesorhizobium sp. M7D.F.Ca.US.004.03.1.1 (assembly GCF_003998635.1). Lineage (NCBI taxonomy): Bacteria > Pseudomonadati > Pseudomonadota > Alphaproteobacteria > Hyphomicrobiales > Phyllobacteriaceae > Mesorhizobium > Mesorhizobium sp. M7D.F.Ca.US.004.03.1.1. Next base: position 369 of record NZ_RZQG01000866.1, on the reverse strand, counting down.
GTCGTGCCGGGGTCAGCCTTGACCGAGCGGACCAGCGCCATGCCGTCGCCGGCCACGATCTCTGCCAGGGAGACGGCACCGGGCGTGAAGCTGGTGAGGTCGATGCCCAGCCATTCGGCAAGCGTGGCGTTGATGTAGGTGACGCGGCCCTCCTGGTCGGCCGAAAAGAAGCCGGCCGGCGCGTGGTCGAGGTGATCGATCGCCTTCTGCAAATCGAGGAAGAAACGCTCCTGCTCGGCCCGCTCCTGCGAGATGTCGGCTAGTTGCCAGGCCAGCATCGGCAGCCGCTGGCCCGGAACGCTGAAGGTGCGCGCCCGCGCCCTGTACCAGCGGGCGCCTGGCTCGGCGCCGGGCCGAATGGATTGCGCG
>NZ_RZQG01000865.1:0-2464 GCF_003998635.1 Mesorhizobium sp. M7D.F.Ca.US.004.03.1.1 | reverse complement strand
CCGCCTGGTCGTTGCCGATGAAGGTGAGCAGCCCTTCTACATCCTCAACGCCGACACGTTCTGGATCGACGATGGTCCCCTCAATCTCCAGCGTCTCGCCCTTGCATGGGACGCGGCGAAAATGGATATTCTGCTGATGCTGGCGGATCTCCATCAGGCGACCGGACACTGCGGCAGCACCGATTTCCTGGTGGAGCCGGATGGCGGCTTGCGGCGCTCAAAGGGGGATCCGGCGGGCCTGATTTACGCCGGCGCGGCGATTGTCCATCCGCGCCTGTTCAAGGCCGCGCCGGCCGGGCCGCACTCGCTCAACGCCTATTTCGATTCGACCATTGCCGCAGGGCGCCTGTTCGGCATGCCGATGCATGGCCATTGGATCACCGTCGGTACGCCCGACGCCATTGCGCTCGCGGAAGCGGCGGTCGCCGGCGCACTGACCGAGTCGCAATGAGCGGCTCAAGCCGCGTTTTCTCAATTCCCCCCGGAGCGCCGTTTCTGCCGACGCTTGCCGAGGCGCTGCTTGCCGGCCGCCTTGTTCCGGGGTTTCGCTTTGATGGCGATCCGCTCGCTCTGGCCGATGTCACCATCTATGTGCCGACGCGCCGCGCCGCGCGCGCCTTGCGGGGTGTCTTCGTCGACAGCCTGGCGGCACGCGGTGGTGGCGGTTCGGCGATCCTGCCGGTCATCCGGCCGCTCGGCGAGTTCGACGAGGATGAGGCCGCATTCGAGACCGAGGCATCGGCGGCCATCGATCTCGCGCCGCCGATTTCGGCAACCGAACGCCTGTTGCTGTTGACGCCGCTGGTGCGCGCCTGGAAACGCCGGCTGCCGGCACATGTCGCCGCCCTTTTTGCCGAGGAGATCGTCATCCCGGCCTCCACCGCCGACGCGATCTGGCTGGCGCGCGATCTCGCCCGGCTGATGGACGAGATCGAGACGGAAGGCACCGACTGGGCCAAGCTCACCGGTCTGGTGACCGGCAACCTTGCCGGATGGTGGCAGGTGACGCTCGAATTCCTCGGCATCGTCACCGACGCCTGGCCGAAATTCCTTGAAGAGAGCGACCGCTCCAATCCGGCTGCGCATCGCAACGCGCTGATCCGCGCCGAGGCCGCACGGCTGCAGCGCAATCCGCCGGCCGGCCCGGTCATCGCCGCGGGCTCGACCGGCTCGATCCCTGCCACGGCAGAACTGCTTGCCGCGATCGCGCGCTTGCCCGGCGGTGCCATCGTGCTGCCCGGTCTCGACCGGATGCTGGACGAAGCGTCCTTCCAGGCAATCGCGGCGCCAGGTGCGCGTCCGGCCGTGCTTGGCCACCCGCAATATGGCCTCGCCAGGCTGATCGCCAAGATCGGCGTGCTGCGCGGCGATGTCGAGGAGATCAGCGCGGGCGAACCGCAACTTGCGCTTCGCGCCGCCCTTGTCGGCGAAGCATTGCGGCCGGCCGAGACCACCGAACTCTGGGCTGAGACGCGTGCCGGGTTCCCGGCATCCGATATTGCCGGCGCCTTCGCCGAAGTGACCTTGCTCGAAGCTGCCAGCGAACGCGATGAAGCCGTTGCCATCGCCGTCGCGCTCAAGCGCGCGGTCGAACAACCCGGCCAAAGGGCGGCTCTCGTCACCGGCGACCGCGCGCTGGCGCGGCGGGTCTCGATCGAGCTCCAGCGCTTCGGCGTCGTCGCCGACGATTCCGGTGGCACGCCGCTCGCCAACACCCCGGCGGCCAGCCTGCTCAGGCTGGCGCTTGAGGCGCTGTTCCGGCCAGGCGATCCGGTTGGCCTGTTGTCGCTGCTCAAGCATCCGCTGCTTGGCCTGGGCCGCCAACGGGCTGATGTGCGCCACGCGGCGGAACTGGTCGAACTGGTGGCGCTGCGCGGTGGCACAGGCCGCCCCGACATCGTTTCGCTGCCGGAACTGTTCGAGGCCCGCCTCACAAGCCTCGACAGCGGCAGCCGGCCGCCCTTCTGGTTTTCCCGGCTGACCGTGCGCTCCATCGAAAACGCGCGGAGTTCGCTCGAACGTCTCAAACAAGCGCTGGCGCCGCTCGCAGCTTTCCGTGGCCAGGCGGACGCCGACCTTGCCGCGCTGGTCAGGGCCAGCGTCAGCACACTCGAAAATCTCGGCCGTACCGCCGATGGCGGCCTTGGCGAACTCTATGCCGGTGACGCCGGTGAAAAGCTTGCCGAACTGCTGCGCGGGCTGGTCGCGGCTTCGGCGCCCTTGTCGTTCGCGGGCAATGAGTGGCCCGACGTGATGGCGGCGCTGATCGCGGCCGAAACGGTCAAGCCGGCGCAAGGCACCGACAGGAACATCGCCATCTGGGGCGCGTTGGAAGCGCGGTTGCAGACGGTCGATACGCTGGTTATCGGCGGGCTCAACGAGGGCGTGTGGCCGCGCAAGCCGGAGAGCGACCGCTTCATGTCGCGGCTGATGAAGACCGGCATCGACCTCGAACCGCCCGAAC
>NZ_RZQG01000864.1:0-2465 GCF_003998635.1 Mesorhizobium sp. M7D.F.Ca.US.004.03.1.1 | reverse complement strand
AGGAACAGCAGCCGCGCAGGAAGAAGCGCGATCAGCAGCAGCAGACCGAGCAGGCGCCGGCAGGCCAGGCAGAACCGGCCAACGACAATCAGCCCGCCGAGCAGGCCAAGCCGCGCAAGAAGAAGCAGGACCAGCAGGCCGAACCTCAAGTCGCCCCGACGCCGAAGGAAGCTCCCGCTGGAGAGGCGACGGCCCCTGCCGGCGAACAGCCTGCGGCCCAGGGCGAGCAGCCCCAGGACAAGACCAAGAAGCATGGCAGGAAACCGGCCGGCGAGCAGCCGACCACCGGTGAGCAACCTGCCAATGGCGAGAAGCCCGTCACCGGCGAACAACCCGCCAATGGCGAAAAGCCGGCGACCGGCGAACAGCCAGCCACCGGCAAGCAACCGGCCAATGGCGAGGCGGCAGCACCAGTCCAGGGCGAAAACCCTGTGCAGGGCGAAGCCCCTGCCAATCCCAACGCTGCCCCCATCCTGGACAGCCAGAAGGATGCCGAGCGCAAGGGCGGCGGCCGGAAGCATGGCGACAAGAACACTCAGCAGAATGGCGGGCAGCAGAATGGCGGGCAGAACGCCCAGCAAGGCGGCGATCAGGGCCAGAAGCCGGTGGTCGCTCCCGTCGACCAGGGCCCGCCCCCGACCGACGACAAGGCCGCACAGCAGGAGATCAAGCCCGAGAAGATGATTCCGGTGACTGAGGAAAAAGGCAAGCGCCTCGATCGCGCGCCCGACGAGAACATCCGCGACCGCCGCCGTCCCAAGGGCGTCGACGTGCTCAAGGAGATCGGCGACCGCGTCATCATCCAGCTCGGCGGCCAGACGATCGTCCAGAGCAATGACGGTCCGCGCATGAACCGCGGCGCCAAGGACGTCTACTACGAGGATCTGCCGCAAGGCCGCACACGCGAGACGGTAGAGCGCGGCAATGGCGTCCAGATCGTCACCATCCGCAACCGCTACGGCGACGTCATCCAGCGTTCGCGCATCACGCCTGATGGGCGCGAATATGTGCTGAGCTATGTCGACGAGCAGGACTATCAGGATGAAGGCGACTGGCGCGATCCCGGCGACGACCTGCCGCCAATGCGTCTGACCATCCCGCGCCGGGAGTACATCCTCGATTCCGAGGATGTCTCGAGCCCGGACGATTACTACGACTTCCTCGAACAGCCGCCGGTGGAGAAGGTGCAGCGCCTCTATTCGATCGACGAGGTCAAGCGCTCGGCCCGCGTGCGCGATATTGCACGGCGCGTCGATCTCGACACGCTCAACTTCGAATTCGGCTCGGCCTCGATCTCCGACACCGAGGTGCAGAAGCTCGAGGGCGTAGCCAGCGCCATGGAGAAACTGTTGAAGAAGAACCCGGCCGAGACCTTCTTGATCGAAGGCCACACCGATGCGGTCGGCACACCGGAAGCGAACCTCGCTCTGTCCGATCGCCGCGCGGAAGCGGTGGCGGAAGCGCTGACCAACGCCTTCGGCATCCCACCGGAGAACCTGACCACGCAGGGCTATGGCGAGGAGTATCTGAAGGTCAACACCGCGGCGCCCAACCGCGAGAACCGGCGCGTCGCCATCCGCCGCATCACCTCGCTGGTGGCGCCTGTGGCCAGCAACAATTAGGTCATGTTTTCAAAACCATGACCTGGTTTGTGGAATCGGCGCGAGAAGCATCCATCCCCGGCCCTGCCGGGGATGGATCGACGTGCCGGGTTCAACAAGAATTGTACCGGTATGCAACCGGGCTCATTGAATCGACGGCGCACCTACCCCAGATTCAGGGCTGGGCGTTCCCTGCCCCGTCCCGACTCCAGCGGGACGCATTGAGCCCCGCCGGACCCTCTCCGGCGGGGTTTTTTGTCTTGCAAACAGTGGCGACCTGAAGGAGATACGGCCCGACTGAGAACCAACCGGAACCACTTCATGAAGCGTCTCGAACTCGCCATCGAATCGATCATTCTCGCCTCGCGCTGGCTGCTCGTCGTCTTCTATCTCGGGCTGGGCGTGGCACTGGCCATCTATGCGCTGTCCTTCGGCAAGAAGCTCTACGAGTTCGTCACCGTGGCCTTCACGCTCGGCGACACCGACACCATCCTGAAGATGCTCGGGCTGATCGATGCCGCCCTGGTTGCCTCGCTGGTGGTGATGGTCATCATCTCGGGCTACGAGAACTTCGTCAGCCGCTTTGACGACTAGGACGGCGGCGTGCACTGGCTGGGCACGATCGATGTCGGCTCGCTGAAGGTCAAGGTCGCCTCGACCATCGTCGCCATCTCGTCGATCCACCTGCTGCAGGTGTTCCTGAACTCGTCGTCCTACACGACCGACCAGTTGATGTGGCTGACCATCATCCACCTCGCCTTCGTCGTCTCGGCCCTCATGCTCGCCTATATCGACCGGCTGATGGGTCTGAGCAAAGGCAAGAAGGACGAGGCGTAACACCAATGGAAGAGGACGATCTTTCAA
>NZ_RZQG01000863.1:0-2466 GCF_003998635.1 Mesorhizobium sp. M7D.F.Ca.US.004.03.1.1 | reverse complement strand
GGCTAAGGCCGCGCCAATGCCGCGCCCTTCTCCCCCGCCGCCATGTCCCAGGAGAAGGGCCACCTGTCATTTCGCCTCACGAATTGTCCAACGTTCCCGAAAACCGAGCGAGTCGGTCTCGTGTGACGTTCGTGCATCCGACTATATTCTCGCTTTTGTCGTCCGCGGCGTTGCCAGGAGCAAGCTTGTCTCGCTCCCAGTTATGCCTTGCAGGAGACGAATGCGTCGTAGGATGGAATCGAAATCAGTCAGGGAGCGTGCACTGATTTCGACCACCAGATCCCAACGGCCATTGGTGGTGTGGATCGCGGAAACCTCGGGAAATCCTCCCAACCCCTTTATGACACGCGCGGTCGCGTGACCCTCGATTTCAACCAACATGATGCCGCGCACGGCCTGGTCGACCGCGTCCGCGCGCAGGATTACCGTATAGCCGATAATATCCCCAGCGGCCTCCAGCCGCTCCATGCGCGAGCGCACTGTGGCGCGCGAAACCCCGAGCTCACTGGCCAGGTCTGAAATTGACCGGCGAGCATCGTGACGCAGGACGGTGATGAGCCGTTGGTTTAGCGAGTCCATAGGGGTCCATATCGGCATATAAAACGAGCAATCTGATAAGCTGATTTGATGCTTTTGCCAAACTGTTCTCTTCACCTCGCCACTCCGCGCCGGTTCAATGTCGTGAGTGAGGGAGAGCTTTGGATGCGCATTAGAATCATTGGTGCACCAGTACAGGATGGCGCCGGCCGCATGGGTTGCGAGATGGGGCCGAGCGCGTTGCGCACAGCCGGACTGGTCGCTACTCTGCAGGAATTAGGCCATGAGGTGGAGGACTGGGGCACAGTGCAACCCGCCGCTGCGCAGCCTCTCGTCCACGACAACACCGCGCTGAAGTCCCTGCCACAGATCGCGGCGTGGACAAAAGCCATTGCCGAGACTGCCTTCCTGGCCTGCGACGATGCGATGCCGATCTTTCTTGGTGGCGACCATTCCATGACCGCCGGCAGCCTGTCTGGCGTGGCGCATCGCGCGGCCGAGCAGGGCAGGCCGCTTTTCGTGCTCTGGCTCGATGCACATCCCGACTTTCATACGCTTGACACGACAGCCAGCGGGAATTTGCATGGCGTACCGCTCGCCTATGCCAGCGGCCAGCCAGGCTTTGCCGGCTATTTCCCCGATCTTAAGACACCGGTCGATCCGGGGCGTATCTGTGCAATGGGCTTACGAAGCGTGGACGTGGCAGAGCGGACCGCTCTCAACGTGGCCGGTGTGACCGCGCACGACATGCGCGCCATTGATGAGCACGGCATCGGCAAGCTGTTGCGCACATTTCTTGCCGGCGTCGAGGCGGAACAGGGGATGTTGCACGTCTCGCTCGATGTCGATTTTCTCGACCCTGCCATAGCGCCGGCTGTCGGCACCACCGCGGCGCCCGAAAAAGCGGCATGAATTTGCAAGCCGACACCGCAACTGACTTCAGACAGAAGTCGAGCCGCGTGGCTGTCGGCCTAACCGTGAAGATGCGGACAAGCGCCATCTGCCGAAAGCCCGCTGCTGCGAAAGGCGCGGCGGGGCCTCACCTCGAAGCTGCAGTGTCATGATCCGTGAGGCTAGGTCTTCTCTCCAGCGCTGGGCGAGTTGTAACGGGCGGAGAGCCTCTCTCACATATGCGGCGCAGGTCACCCTCCGGAGACCAGCGCAGGAATGGCCAAAGGCTCATTCGCCTCGTCAAGGATCGAGAAACTATAGCGACCCTGCGCGTCAAGGTCGACGGAGTAGCTCAGGCGGTCCAGTATGTTGTTATCCTGGTCGAAAGTGACGATCCGCGGCTTTAGTGAAGTTATGTGCGCTTCGTCCAGATAGATGGAGTTGCAGACAATGATCTGGTCGTCGGGCTGGCAGGTGCGGGCCGCCGCTCCATTGAGGATACAGCATCGTGAACCGCGCTCGCCGAGGATGACATAGGTTGAAATCCGTGCACCGGAGTTCTTGTTCCATATCTCCACGAATTCCATGGGCAGGATCCCTGCTTCTTCGCAGTGGTCAGGGTCGAGCGTTATCGAACCGTGGTAGTTGAGATTCGCTTCGGTGACGAAGATACCGTGCAGCTTGCCGGCGACTATTTTTCGCATGGGTCTGTTGTCCTATCCATCATGAATCCTGCCGCCCTCGGAGCAGCCAGTTATTCGGCTAAACTCCGACGACGAGTGCGCCGCCGCTGAGGCCCGCACCCGCTGCCGCCAGAAGAATTTTCTCGCCAAGCCGAAACGGCTTTATTTGATGGGCCAACGACAGAGAGAGCGGGATCGTGGCGGAGGAGGAGTTGCCGTAATCGACGATCGTCTTGACGATTGCTTGATCCGCAATGCCGAGGTTTCGTCCGACCGCATCAAAGATGCGGGCATTGGCCTGATGCGGCACGAACCGATCGATGTTCCGCGGCCGCATCCGGGCTGTGGCCAATGC
>NZ_RZQG01000862.1:0-2474 GCF_003998635.1 Mesorhizobium sp. M7D.F.Ca.US.004.03.1.1 | reverse complement strand
GAGCTGGTGATGATGCCGATCGGCAGTTCCTGCGGCGGCAGCAGCGTTCGGGCCAGAAGATCGCTGGCCAGCAGCAGCACCGCGCCGAAGACGGCGCAACTGGCAACCAGGCGCAGATGCAAGGGACCCGCCAGCGGCCGCGACAGATGCGGGATCATCAGCCCGACGAAGCCGATGACGCCCGCGACAGAGACAAGGACAGCCGTCGAGAAAGCGGCGACAAGAAAGGTCGTCCGGCGCATCCGCGCCACCGGCACGCCAAGGCTTTCGGCGGCATTTTCGCCGGCCAGGAAAGCGTCGAGCCGGCGGTGGTTCCATAGCGCGTAAGCCAGAATGGTGCCCGCACCCAGTGCGCCGAGCCAGATATTGTCCCAGCGCGCCAGGCCAAGGCCGCCCATCGTCCAGAACAGCACGGAGTGGGCGGCGCGCTGGTCGCCGGCAAAGACCAGGTAGTTGGTCAAGGCGGTGAATAGGAACGAGACGGCGAGGCCGGCAAGGATAAGCCGCTCCGGGCCTTGCCCCCTCACCCGCGCGACCAGAAGCAGGACGACACCGGCAGCCAATATGCCGCCGGTGAAGGCCGCGACCGGCAACGTCCAGATACCAAAACTGTCGCCGAAGACGGTGATGACGGAAACAGCGCCGGCGGCGGCTCCCGACGATAGGCCGAACAGGAACGGATCGGCAAGATCGTTGCGGGTCACCGTCTGCAGAAGCGCACCGACGACGCCCAACCCGGCGCCGACGCAGATAGCCAGGATGGTGCGCGGCAGCCGCAGATCGACAATGATCTTGCCGACCGGCCCGGAGACGTCGTGCCCACTGAAGCCGATTGCACGGCCAAGCGCGGCAACGACGTCGGTCAATGGGATCAGCGTCGAGCCATAGGCGATCGACAGCAGAGCGAGAGCGGCGATCGCCGCCGCTCCCACCATCATGGCCAGTGCAAATGCCCTGTGCCGCAAGCTCAAAAGGCTTCCGGATGCATCGCCTTGGCGATCTTGTCGATCGCTTCGATGTTGGCGGGTCCCGGCGTCAGTTCGGCATAGCGCAGGGCGACGAAGCGCTCGTTCTTGACCGCGTCCGTCTCTTTCATGGCCGGATGCGCCTTCAGGAAATCGAGCAGCTTCCTGTAGCCGCCACCGTCCTGGTAATCGAGCAGGATGAGGAATTGCGGATTGCGCGACGCCACCGTTTCCCAGTCCGTGTTGCCCCAGCTGGTGTCCATGTCGGCCATGATGTTGTCGCCGCCGGCGGCTGATATCATTGCGCTGGGGATGGCGAACTTGCCTGCGGTAAACGGCTTGTCCTCGCCGGAATCATAGAGGAACACCCGGGTCCCTTTGCGGTCGCCGACCTTGGCGGTGATATCGGCGAGCTGCGTCTTCCAGCCCGAAACGAGCTTTTCAGCCTCGGCCTCCTTGCCAAAGATCTTGCCCAGCTTTTCGACGTCGCCATAGAGCAGGTCCATCGAGGCGGCCGGGCGGTTCTTGTCGAGATGAACGCAGCTTTCCGTCAGCACCAGCGTCTTGATGCCGTGCGGGGCAAGCGTATCGGGTGTCACTTCGCCGCCCGGCTTCATGCCGTAGTACCAGCCGGCGAAGAAGAAATCGGGCTCGACGGCGACGAGGTTTTCGAGTGTCGGGTATTTCGGCGCCAGTTCCGGGATCGAGCCCTGCTCGGCCTTGAACTCGGGACCGACCTTGTACCATCCGGTGATGCCGGTCAGGCCGACGATCGACGGCTGCAGTTTCAGCGCGAAAGCCATCTCGGCCATGTTGAGATCATGGATCACGGCGCGCTTCGGTGCGGCATCGAAGGTCAGCGGTTTGCCGCAGCTGTCGACGGTCACGGGGAAGGCCAGGGCTGTCGAGGCCAGAAGCGAGAAGGCAAGCGAAAAGGCAAGGCGTTTCACGGGGTGTTGCTCCTTTGTGGATGGGATGGGTCGAATACCGAATGGCTTCAATCAGGACGGCGGCGCGGCACGGTTTGGCACTTCGAACACCGTCAGTTCGCGGTCTTCGGTCGGATGGCGCAGACGCAGAACATCGATGCCGAAAATCTCGCGGATCAGTTTTTGGGTCAGCGCTTCGCGCGGCGCGGCGAGCGCTTGCAGACGCGCGTGGTTCATCACCACCACCTTGGTGGCGAACGGCGCGACCAGCGCCAGATCGTGCAGCACCGCGATCACGGTCATGCTAAGGCCGGCCACGAGTTCGAGCAGTTCGCCGCGGGCGCGCGGATCGAGATGGTTGGTCGGCTCATCAAGGAACAGGATCTTTGGCTGCTGGGCGATGGCGCGGGCCAGTTGGGCACGCTGGCGCTCGCCGCCCGACAGCGAGCCGATGGTGCGGCCAAGCAGCGGCAGCAGGCCGGCCCGGCGCAGCGCATCGACGACAATATCGCGTTCCTCGCTCCTGCGTCTCAGCCCGGCGTGCGGGACCCGGCCAAGCTCGACATAGTCGATCACCGCC
>NZ_RZQG01000861.1:0-2480 GCF_003998635.1 Mesorhizobium sp. M7D.F.Ca.US.004.03.1.1 | reverse complement strand
CATTAGGCTCCATGCCCATGCCTTCGAGGCCCTTCTTCAGCTGCCCGAGGTCGCTTTTCAGCTGGCCCTGTCCCTGCTGCAGCTGTTTCAGCGCGTCGGCGAATTCCTGCGGTGTCATCGGCTTTTGCCGGGCGAGCGGATCGCGGTCCTCGCCGACCCCTGGCTTGTCCTCACCCTGGCCGTTGCCTTCGCCGAGCTGCTCGTCGCGGTTCTGTCCGCGCTGGCGCTCGCCGCGCTGCATCTGGTCCATGCGGAAGGTGTCGTTCATCATCTCCTGCTGGCGCCGCAGGATCTCGCCGAGCTTGTCCATCTGCTGGCGCATCTCGCTGTCCTGTTGGCCGCCTTGCTGCTGACGGCCGGCCTGCAGATTGTTCATCATGTCCTGCAGTTGCGACAGCAATTGCTGGGCCTTGTCGCGGTCGCCCGACTTCGCCAGATTCTCGATCTGGTCCATCATGCGGTCGATGTCGCTCTGGCGCAGTTCCTGGCCGTTCTGCTGCATCTGCGGTGCGCTGGGATTCTGCTTGGCGCGTTCCGCGAATTCCTGCAGGAACTGGTTCATCGCCTCGCGCAGTTCCTTCATCGCCTTTTCGATTTCAGCGTCGCTGGCGCCATTCTTGATGGCGTCCTGCAGCACCTGCTGCGCCTGGCGCAGCCGCTTTTCCGCGGCCGAGAGATTGCCTTCCTCGATGCCAAGCGCGATTTCCCAGAGATAGGAGACCTCGCTGCGCAACTGATCGTCGCTGTCGGCCATCTTCAGCCGGCTGCGGGCGCTCACGATGGCGAGGTAGTGGGACATGTTGTCGAACGTGTCTTCCGGTCGCAGCGTGATGGCGTCCATCAGGTCGAGCACGCGGGGCTTGGCGTTGGCGTCGAGCGCCAGCAGGCGGCGCTGCTCGATCACCGCGCGCGCCAGCGGATTGGCGAATGGCCGCTCCGGCATCAGCAGCGTCTTGGTCTCACTCGATGCAGTGTGCCCGGCATCGTCGGTGGCAACCAGCGTCAGCTTGATGCTGCTGCCGGCCCAGACATGTTCGGTCAGGTCCTTCGAGGTCCTGGCGGCGTTCGACTTTCCACCACGACGCGGCAGCGACAGCGGCATTTCAGGCGGACTATAGAGCGGGTGTGCATTGGGCGCCTGCGGATCTGCGAGCGTGAACACCGCCTTGGCGGTGGCGGCGCCATAATCGTCGTCGATCTGGTAGTTGAGTTCGAAGGCGCCGTTGGCGGCGCGCTTCGGCTCGCCGACGAAGCGGATCTGTGGCGGCTTGTCGGATATGACCGCGAAGGCCCAGCGCCCCAGCTGGTCCTCGCCCGACGTCAGCGTCAGCGTGCCGTCACCGGTCAGCTTGCCGGTGAACTGGCGCACTTTGGATGGTGTCGCCGGCGTTGGCGCCGGCTTGGCGGCGGCGGCCTGGGGGCCGGCCGGGTCGATGGCGCGGGAATTGCCCTGCTTGTCGGCATAGGCAAGGGTTTCTTCGCCCGAGCCGGAGGGGGCGCCGACGCTTCACCGTGCCTTTGAGGCCGGACACCCCGTCGACGCGCCGGCCGAGGGCATCGCCGCTGATTCGCTGGCGCCAAAGCGCGTCGGCGAAATGATGTTCCCGATCGCCGAGGCCTTTGTCGAACGCTCGATCCTGGTCAGCGACGACGACATCATCGCCGCGCAGAAGGCCCTGTGGAACCGGGTCCGCATCATCTCCGAGCCGGGTGGCGCCGCGGCCTTTGCCGCCGTCCTGTCCGGCCGCTATACGCCGGCGCCGGGCGAACGCGTCGCCGTGCTGGTCTGCGGGGCGAATGCCAACCCGGCGACCTTCTGACTGCAACTATAGCGATGGGCTTCACGTTTTTTGAAAGCGCCTCGCCTTTGCCGTGTTTGCTGGTATTCTTCGAGTCGTGAGGCTTGGGCTATCCTGCCCGCCCCACAGCATGATTCCGAAAAGTGGAATCCGGTTTTCGGAACAGATCATGCTCAAGGAGATAGAGCCCCATCCCGGTTCTTTCGGGATGGAATAGGCTCTAGGAAGGGCCGATGACGCAACGACCCACCTTCAGCAGCGATCGCGGCCTGCCCGGGCGCCTTGCCTTGAGCCGGCTGGCGACGCGGGTCTCGATGATGGTCGAGCGCGGCTGGCCGTTGCTGCTTCCGCTCGTCATCGTCGCCAGCCTGTTCCTCAGCATCTCTTGGCTCGGCATCTTCTCCCGGGTGCCGGATATGGCGCGCATCGGCCTCGTCGCCGCCTTTGCCATCGCGGCATTGGCCGCGCTCTATCCGCTGCGCTTCTTCCGCCTGCCGGGCGCTGCCGAAATCGACCGCCGGATCGAGGCGGCCAATCAACTGTTGCACAGCCCGGTGCTGGTGCAGACCGACCGGCCAAGCGGCCGGGAAAGCAGCTTTTCGCAGGCGCTGTGGCGCGAACACCAGAAGCGCATGGCCGGAAAGCTCGACAGCCTCGGCGCCGACCTGCCGCGTACACGCG
>NZ_RZQG01000860.1:0-2480 GCF_003998635.1 Mesorhizobium sp. M7D.F.Ca.US.004.03.1.1 | reverse complement strand
GAATATTTGAACGAGAAGGCCGAGGCGTAGTTCACCTGGCGCATCAGTTCCATGGTCGCTTCGAAATCCGCTTCTGTCTCACCGGGAAAGCCAACGATGAAGTCGCCGGAAAGTGCGATGTCAGGCCGGGCGGTGCGGATGCGATCGAGCAGCGCCAGATAATCCTTCGCCGTGTGCCGGCGATTCATCGCCTTGAGGATGCGGTCGGACCCCGATTGCACCGGCAGATGCAGATAGGGCATCAGCGCCGGCAGATCGCGATGGGCGGCGATGAGTTCGTCATCCATGTCGCGCGGGTGGCTGGTGGTGTAGCGCAGCCGCGCCAGGCCGGGAATTTCGGCGAGCCTGAACAGCAGCCGCCCAAGGCCCCACTCCTCGGTCTTACCCCCTTTGGTCTCGCCCCGGCCATGCCAGGCATTGACGTTCTGGCCAAGCAGCGTCACTTCGCGCACGCCGGCTTCCGCCAGGCGCTCAGCCTCCGCAACAATCTGCGCCACCGGCCGCGAGACTTCGGAGCCTCTGGTGTAAGGCACGACGCAGAAGGTGCAGAACTTGTCGCAACCTTCCTGCACGGTGAGGAAGGCGGTGACGCCACGCTTGATGACCTCGGCGCGCTTCGGCTGCGGCAGATGCTCGAACTTGTCCTCGATGGCGTAGTCGGTCTCGACGATCTTCTCGCCGCCGCGCACCCGCGCCAGCACGTCGGGGAGCCGGTGATAGGTCTGCGGGCCGATGACCAGGTCGACGGCCGGAGAACGGCGGATGATCTCGGCGCCTTCGGCCTGCGCCACGCAGCCGGCGACGCCGACCAGCATCTCACGGCCGGCCAAGGCACGTTCGGCTTTCATATCGCGAATACGGCCGAGCTCGGAATAGACCTTTTCGGCCGCCTTCTCCCTGATGTGGCAGGTGTTGAGCAGCACCAGGTCGGCCTCGCCAATGGCATCGGTCGCGGTGTAGCCGTCGGCGGCCAGCGCATCGGTCATACGCTGTGAATCATAGACGTTCATCTGGCAGCCATAGGTCTTGATGAAGACCTTCCTGGTCGCTGCAGCCGGCGCGGCGGCCATCCCTTCGGCCACGGCGTCGATGTCGTCACGCTCTATCGTGTTCAAGTCCATCCGGCGGCTTCTAACGCCTTTCCGTGACAAAAAACAGACGATTTTCAGCATGCGCCTGCAGGCACATGCCGGGGCTAGCGGCTCGGGCGCGGATCGGCAAGCGCTGCCTGCATCATCCCGCGCACCTGACTTTCCATCAGTTTCGACGTTTCCTTGCGGTTCGAGCCCTTGGAAAAGGCGATCGGTTCGCCGAAATGCACCTCGACGTCGAGGGCGCCCTCCGCCAGCAGCACCCTGAGATGCGGCATCAAATCCTCATCGCCGATCCAGGCGGCAAGCGGGCGGTGCCGGCGGCCGAGCGGCACGCCGTGCAGGCGCGTGTAGGCAATCGCCACCGGTTGGATGAAGACCTGCTCGGCCGCGCCTTCCGAAATCGCCATCGAGGCAGCGCCAAACAGCGTGCTCTTGAACGGCAGGATCATGTTGCCGTCGCCGGTCGAGCCCTCGGCAAACAGCACCATGGCATCGCCCTTGGCCATGCGGCTGGCGATCTCGCTTGCCTGGTCGCCCGAGGAACGCTTGCGTTCGCGCTCGATGAACACGGTGCGCTGCAGCTTCGACAGCATGCCGATCAGCGGCCAGCCTTCCATATCGGCTCTGGCGATGAACTTCACATCGACCATGGAGCCGAGCACCATGATGTCGGTCCAGGAGATGTGGTTGGAGGCAACCAGCAGCGGGCGCTTGTCAGAGAGCGTACCCTTGACATGGATGCGCATGCCGAGCGCCCTGATGATGAGCCTGTGCCAGATCTTGAGGATGATCGTTTCCGGCCACCAGCCGGTCTTCATCGACAGTATCTGCAATGGCACGAGGACCAATGAGCCGGCGACAACGAGGCCCAGCGCCAGGAAAATCCTGATTTTCTTGATCATCGCCCTACCCCGGCCGTCTCGCTAGCGAAGATCGCGGCGCATGACAAGCGCGCCGGTCGGCCCGTGCTCCGCCGACCTGTAGTAATTCGGACGCTTGCCGACCTCGCGGAAGCCCAGCCGACGGTAAAGCGCAATCGCGGCGACATTGGTCTCGTCGACTTCGAGGAACAGCGCTTCGGCGCGCTGCGCGTGCAGTTCGCGCAGCACCGCGTCCATCAATTGCCAGCCCAATCCCTGGCGGCGATGCGATCGCGCCACCGCCACGGTCAGGATCTCGCCTTCGCCGGCCGCGAGCCTCGCCAGCACGAAGCCGACGGGCGGCTTGGCACCCTGCCCGGTTTCGCGCGCGGCGTAGCCGAACACGGTGTCCTGTTCGAGCAAGGCGGCGAATTCTCCATCGGTCCAGGGGCGGACAAAGTCCTCGCGATGCAGCAGCGAGACCGCGCGGCTGTCTGCGATCTTCAGCGGCTCGAGCGCATAGTCC
>NZ_RZQG01000085.1:0-12044 GCF_003998635.1 Mesorhizobium sp. M7D.F.Ca.US.004.03.1.1 | reverse complement strand
CGCCGACACCCATTATGGCGATCCGGAAATCACCTCCATTCGCGTCGAGACCGACTTTGCCCCTGTCAAACCGAAATGCGAGGTTCTGCTCGACGCCATGGCGGTCGCTCCGAAAGGGAGGCAGGCGGAAGCGATCGAAGTGCGCCTGGTTGGGCCGGGATTGGACAAGCGCGCGGTGGTCACCGGCCAAAGACGCTGGTTCAGAGGTGGGCTCGGCATCCAGGCATCACGGCCGCACCCCTTCATCTCAATGCCGCTGGCATGGCACCTCGCATTCGGCGGCACCGACCGAACCGATCCTGATCCAACCAAGCATCGCGGTGACGCCGTCAACCCGATCGGAAGCGGTTACCTTGTCGGCCAGGGCAACATTGACGGCACACCGCTGCCCTGTGTCGAGCATCCGCAATCGCGCATGGCTATCTGGAACGACCGGCCCAACCCGGTCGGCTTTGGTCCAGTGCCCCGCTTTGCCAAGGAACGGGCGCGCTATGCCGGCACCTATGACAAGCATTGGATGGAAAACGTCTTGCCGTTGTTGCCGCAGGATTTCGACGACTGCTACTTCCAGGCAGCCCCCCCGGATCAGTGGCTCGACAAGCTTTCCGAAGGCATGATCTTCGGCTGCTTGGGCATGAACGAGAGCGGCAAGTTCAAGGTGAAGCTACCGGCGATGTCGGTTCCGGTGCGGTTCATGTTCGACGACAGGACCGAGCACAAGCTGGTGGCGCCAGATACCCTGACCATCCTGCCGCACGAGGCGAGGATCGTTCTGGTCGGACGGGTAAGCACGAAGCTGCCCCGGAAATTTGTGAAACTGCAACAGGTCCAGGTGGGGAAGGAGCCGGAGCCGATCAGTGGCAAGCCGCACTACGCCGGGTTGAAGGAGGCTGTGGCGGCGTTGGCCGGAATGCGCAGAAAGAAATGACCGCTATTTCCTGCATCAGCCTCGTCTGCCCTGTCGGCTACACGCCGGCAAGTGCTGCTGCCGCCATGCGGGCGAGCATCTCGGTATTCGAGGAGTTGTCGTATCGGGGCAGCGGCGGTCAGCCGCTTCGCGGAGCCAGGGTTGAGGCTGTTCGGCGTGAGACGCGTGGCCGGAGCCGTCTTGCGGCACTGGCTCGACTGGCCGTCGACCATATCGATGCGAATGCCGCCGCCCTGCTCCCTTGGGGCGAGATGCCGTTTCTCCTGTGCACACGCGACGCCGATATGCCCGGCGCGCGCATCAACGGCATCCTGGCCGGACTGACGGCGCCAAACGGTGCGCCGCTGGCTGGCGAGCGCTCCTTGCATATCACGCATGGGCAAATCTCGGCTTTCGTCGCGATCGAACAGGCGCGCAAGCTGCTGAATGAGCGCAAGGTGGAAGCCTGCCTCATCATGGCGATCGACAGCCTGATCGATGCGCGCTCACTCAGCTGGCTGGACAGCCAAATGCGACTGAAGACGAGCGAAGTGACGGATGGCCTCATCCCCGGTGAGGCGGCCTGCATTCTGGTCATCAGCAAACGTCCGATCGTTGCCGGTTCTTTGCGGTTGCGAGGGCTGGGCCTGGCCATCGAAAAGGCAACAGCCAGCAACGAGGAACCGTTCCGGGCCGATGGCCTCAGCGCGGCATTGAAAGCCGCACTTGGCGAGGCAGGCGTGCAGATGCACGAAATTGCGTTCCGCCTCAGCGACGTCGGAGGCGAATCTTACGCATTCGAGGAGCTCGTGCTGGCGCAGATGCGAAACATGCGCAAGACGCGTCCAGGACAGCCTGTATGGCATGCCGCCGACTGCATAGGCGATTGTGGAGCGGCGGCTGGCCCGCTTCAATTTGCCTGGGCGGAGCAAGCATTCAAGCGCGGCTATGCTCCCGGCGAATTCGCGGCGCTGCACGGCAGTTCGATGGCGTTCGGCGGCCGAGCCGCCGCCGTGGTTTCGGCGTAACGGAGCGACGATGACGAAAAACGTCTTTGCCGGAAAGTGGGAGATCGCCGCCGAGAACGGGATGAACAAGTCGATCGCGCGGTTTCCGGACGTATGCATGTCACCACCATCGCCGCCAGCGGGGCCGATCCCGATTCCTTATCCCGATACGTCGTTCTCGAACAATCTGAAGAGCGGCTCTTCCACGGTGAAGATCGGCGGCAAGGGCGCGGCGCTGGCGCAGGAGTCGTATTACCAGGAGTCTGTGCTAGGCGACGAGGCGGCGACGCGCACCTTCGGCGCGAATGTCGTCACACATCAGATCACCGGCAAGACCTACTTCCAGGCCTGGTGCATGGACGTGAAGTTCGAGGGCAAGAACGTTTGCCGGCACTTCGACATCACCACCAGCAACCACGCCTCGGGCGGAACGACGACGGCGCCGCTTACATCGCTTGAGATGATGGCCATCACTGTATTTCAGCAGAAGCTTGATTCGGGTATTTGTCCTTGTTGCGACGAAGCAGCCCACGAATGGCAAAAAGACCCTAAGGGGGGAATGTTCAAACTCGTTACTGAAGACCGGTTCTTGAGCAAGAGAGTGGGCGCAATTCCCGATTCCAGTTCCATGAAAGGGGCGTTGGTGAATGCCGCCAACGACCTGCTGGCAAAGAAGGCTGCCGCCAGGGCCGCAGCCAAAGCCAACCCGGCGGCTGCCTGCAACAACGTCCATCCCGAGCGAACCGACCCCTGCGCCCTGTATTGCGATATCCCCGCGGGCACCAGATATCCGCCGGCGACCCCGGGCGGCAAGGGCAAGACACCAGCACAGAAGTGCTCCGAAAATTTCAGGGAAGCCAAGCGCAAGCAAACGATGCGATACTGGGAGGGAAAGTTGAACGCCGGGAAGCCGCCCGACCAGCATGTCAAATTTGGCAAGAAAGAAAAAATCAACCACAAAACCCCGAAATTTGGTGGGGGATGCAGCAGCCCTAAAAACACTGTTCCGGAGAGCGCGATGGGTGGGCCAGAGTGCACCGATATCGAGACCGCTCAGACCACCTTCGAGACCGAAATGAGTAGAGTGGAGCAGTCCCTTGGCCTCACTTGAGTCTAAAGCCATGAATCTTAGCGACCTGGCTCTCGGGTTCCATTTGCCGGACGTCGACCTCGGCAGTCTCGATTATCGCGAGTTGATCCACAGCAAGTCCGACTGGAGCGTCGTCGCGGGGATCATACTGGCCTGCCGGGAAGGCAACTTCGAATTCCTCAAGGACGTACATAAAGTCATGCAGAGGAACGACGGTTACCTCCTCTGGAGTGCGTGCATCAACATCGTTGGATACGCCGGCACCTGGGAGTCCGTTGTCAATCTTTCCCAACATCTGAGCGCCAATGGCGGTGAAGCGGAGAACGCCCACTTCATTGCAGTCTTGTTTGGCACGTCCTGTGACTTGCGAGCGGTGGACAAACTGCTCCACATCTACATGACTACAAAGGAACTCGACACGCTGAACCAGATCCGTGCGGACCTTTCTTCGCTGCTTGAACCCACGAACGGAGAAGTGTTCGACGGGATCGATGATGACGGCGATGGCGATGACATGCCCTCCAGGGATGGGAGGGAGCGCTACTCGCAGGTGGTTCGCAAACGTCGCGATGCCGTTCTTGCAACACTGCCCGATTCCCGCCCGCCTGTGTTCGAGGGGCAGATTTATAGCGTCATTGCCACAGCACGAAGGCTGCTTGAGCAGATCGAGGCGGAACCAGAATACGGGGAGCGCTTCTTTCGTGGAAAGATGATTTTCGAGGCAGCGACTGGCACTGATTGCTCCGGTTTTTTTGACGAACTCGGCCGATTAAGGCGCATCCAGGCAAGCGCTGTTCTCGAAGGCTTCTTCGATCGTGAAGATCTGAACAAGTATCAGGTTGGGCAACGTTACTTTTTCAATTACCCGATCCCAAGCTAGGCACTGCACTTTCCTTGCGGTGTCCTACGTCTGCAGTCGCGTTCGCAGATCCCACATTCATGATCGTGTGGTGGCGGTCTGCGCCAGCCACGTCTTCACCTTATCCGGCAATGCGAGCCGTACCACGTCATCCTCGAAGTGCTTCGCGAAGGCCGATCCCAGTTCCATCGGATCGACGGTGAACAACTTCGTCTCTTCCCTGGCTTCGGGATAAAGCTCCAAAAACGCCGTGCAGGCCGCTACCGCCACATGGGGCTCGCGCATACGCTCGATGAGCCAGGCCAGAACGGACCTATCGCCCAGCATACCGATACCACGCACCGCAAGCGGCGCCGTCGGTAATGTCCTCATCAGCCCGCCCATCCACGCGCGGATGTCCTTGTGCGGCCCGGCTTTGACCAGCGCACGCATCGCAACCATGGCGTGGGGTCCGGCGGCGGTTGCGATTTTCCTGAGTTCCTGGCGCGTAAGATCGCCGGACCCCAGTTCGACGAGTGCCCATGAGGCCCATAGGCGGACGCGTTCATCCCCGTGTTCCAGCGCAGATTGGACATCCCGCCCCAGATCGAAACGTCGAAGTTGACCTGCGAGACGCAAGGCGGCAGCCCGCACCCTTGAATCGTTGTCTTTGACCAGCCGGGCCAAAGTCGCGCCCGGGTCGACATTGTGCACAATGCATGACGAGACGCCGAGGAAGCGGGTGAAGGCATCCTGGCTACCGATCCACTCGCGCACAAAAGGCCCGATCGCCGCCGGCTTGTGCCACGCAAGCGCGCCGACCAAGCCTTTGGCATCATCGGCCGTCAGGCTCCCGAACTCGACCGCTTGTGCCACCTTCCCGCCATCAGCCAGTTCCAGTGCCATCCAAGCGAAGGCGAACAGCTCGCCTTTCTCCGGAAAATTCTCGTGCTGCGCGATCAGAAATGGCCATGTAGCAGTGCCCGCGATGCGCAGGCCGTCGAGGTTTGTCTCCAGCCGCTCGTCGATCTGGGCGATGACCTTGGCGTCGGGCGGATCCTCGGCGGACCAGCTGTCACGCTGCGCCCACAGGAAGGCGACGAGTTCCGCATGTTGGCGCACGACCTCCGTCGCGATGCGAACCGGGCGTTCCCCTTCTGCCTTCGACGACGTTCGCATCAGTTCAGGTTGATCGAGCCGCCGCGAATGCGTTGCGCACCACTGGCATGACTGGTGATGTGAGCGCCACGAATGGTGATGCGGCCGTCTGCCTCCATCAGGATCGTCGCCTTGCCGCATCGCAATTCCAGGCGATCCTCGGCGGTGATCTGCACACGCTGTTCATCCCGGATCACGTGTGGAGTCGCTTTGGGGCGGTTGGGCTCGACGATCCGGCCGACAATCAGAGGCCGGCGCGGGTCACCTTCCTGAAACAGCAAGGCCACCTCGCAGCCGATCATGTCCGACGACAACTCGCACAGGCTGCGCGCTGGCAACGCCGTCTTCTCCGGATTGCCGGGAAAAACGACCAACGGGGACTCCTCCCCGAATCCCAGGAAGGCGCCGATCACCACGCCGTCGATCTTGTCCCTGACCTTGCTCATCGTCGCCCTCAATTCTCGTTGATCTTCGAGCCTTTGATGATCACATCGCTCGACGCCTTGATATTGATCGTGCCCGAGCCCTTCACGGTAATATCCTTGCCCTCGATGATGATCGTGCCGTCTTTCTTCATCACGATCTGCGCGCTTCCGGACTTCAGCGTGATGGACTCCTTAGCGTCGAGCGTGAAGTTCTTGCCAACGTCGATGACTCCGCTTTCGCCGACGTCGATCTTGCTGCCTTTGGCGATCTTGAGCATGTGCCCGCCGCCGACGTCAGTGCTGTCGTTGGATTTGATGTTGGCTATGCGTGAGGCGCCTACATCGGTCGCCTGCGACGCGGCGATGGCGACGGTCTGCCCGGCGCCTATGCTGATGCTCTGATCGGCGCCGATGGTCCAGGTGTCGCTCGTCCCTATGCTGTGCGTCTGGCTGATGCCCACGCTCACCGAGCGCGTCGCCCCGATGGTGTTGGTCTGCATCGCTCCAACGGTCCTCGTCTCCGCGGCACCGACGGTGTCGATGCGAGCCGCGCCAACGGTGACTGTCTGAACCAGGCCCACGGTCTGCGAATGATTGGCGTCGATATTCTCCGTCGAGTTCGACACGACATGAATCGTCTCGTTGGCCATGACCGTCAGCGACCGGTTCTTGCCCACCGTCTCGGTGTCGTTGCTGCCGATATTGGTGGTCTGGTCGACGCCGACTTTGACCGTCTTGTTGTTGCCGACGTCCTCGTCGAGGTTGTGGCCGACGGAATGCTTGGCGTCGTGGTCGATGCGGTCCGACTGATCGTGCTGCACCAGCTTGGTTCGGTCATGCTTGATCAGAAGGTTGTGATCCTTCTGCGCCTGGAAATTGACCAGTTCGGAGCCGGCCTTGTCCTCGAACATCAGTTCGTTGTAGCCGCCGCCGCCGAGCGAGGAGTTCGACTTCCAGCCGGATTGCGTGGCATTCGCCGGCAGCCCATAGGGCGGCATCTGCGAGGCATTGTAGACCCGGCCGGTGATGATCGGCAGATCAGGGTCGCCTTCAATGAAGTCGACGATCACCTCCTGGCCAATGCGCGGTATCTGGATAAAGCCCCAGCCGCTGCCGGCCCAGGTCTGCGAGACCCGCACGAAACAGGAGCTGTTCTCGTCCTTCTTGCCCAGGCGATCCCAGTGGAACTGCACCTTCACCCGGGCGTATTTGTCGGTGAATATCTCCTGGCCCGACGGGCCGACAACCGTTGCCGTCTGGGGCCCACGCATGATCGGCCGGGGCGTGATGCGCGGCGGACGATAGGGCAAGGCGGTCGGCGCTACGCCGAGGATCACCTTGAAGTTCTCGCTGTCGACGTCGGCATGGCTTCTGTATCCCGGATCGAACAGCCTGTATTCGGCACTGACCACCAGATACTCCTGGTTCTGGTCCTCGCGCGGAAAGCCATCCAGCTTGAACGTGCAGCCCGAAGAAAGGCCGCGGACAGTGCCGACCGCGGCGATGCGCTGGTGGACGGCCTGGATTTCCTCGCGCCGGATCGCAGCGAGGTTGTCGCCCCGGCCGACTTCGAGATGCGCGCCGGGCTGGCGATAGTTTTCGCCGGCGGCCAGTTTGTGACTGAACGGCTGGGCCGACTTGGCCATAAGGTCGGCGCCCGGCTTCTTGAAATCATAATCGGTGTGGGCATAGGCGCCCGGGCGCACCGAACTGCCCGGTATCCATTCGGTGATGTACTCGACATCGCGCCGGGAGCCCTGCCCTTCAAAATGATAGGGCACTTTCTCGTAGCCCGGCGCTGGCTTCAGCTTGCTCATCGCATCGGTCAGGACAAGCGTGTGTTTGCCCTCGTCATGCTCGAAAAAATACAGGATGCCTTCATGCTCGAGCAGTCGCTGGACGAAATCCAGGTCGGTCTCGTCATACTGCACGCAGTATTCGCGCGGAGGGTAGGATCCCTGCAGACGCAGATCGAATTCCGCCGTGCTGTATTTCTTGAAGACGTCCTTGACGATGTCGACGACGCTCTTGTTCTGGAAAATACGGCAATCGGTGGTGTTGCCGAGGAACCAGAGCCATGGCCTGACGACTGCTTCGTAGTAGGCCAGCCGGTCTTCGATGCGGGTCAGCCGAAACTCGGACACGAGGCCGCTGAACCACCGTTTCGGATCGGATTCACCTTCGACCGAAACGACACCCCCCAGCATCTTCAGCGGATCGATATCGGGGCTGGGGCTGACGAACCCTACCGTATAGGCCAAACAACGGCTGATCTCATCGCGCCCGACAAGATGCGTGAAGGTCAACAGCTCGGCGCCAACAGGTGTCTGCACAACCGTGGCACGTTCGTTCGGCATGGGTCGTGCCCCTCCTGGACGCGGCCGCCAGCGTGGTGGATTTAAAGTTCCCGCTCTATTAACAAGATCACGCTCAGAAACTTTTCGATCCGCCGCACAAGGCCATGTTGAGTCTACCACATGTTGTCCAGCAGACCAAAGGGACGGGGGGCGACTGAACCCTGCCCTGTCAATGCATCGGCTCGAAACGCTACTGTCCTGTTGTGCGCGCAAACTGCTAGTATGTGGAGTATCGGTCAGCGTTCGACGGCGATCCTGGATGTACATCAGTCTGCAAATCAACAGTATCGACTCCTTGCCCGCTGATATCCCGACCGGCTACGCGGCGCGTGATCGCGGCTTCGAAATCGGACGCGAGGCTTGTGACTGGACCTTGCCGGACCCGGACAAGTTCATCTCCGGTCGGCACTGCGAGGTCCGATACGAGGCAGGCGCGTTCTGGTTGCACGATGTCTCGCGTAACGGAACCTACATCAACGGATCGAGCCAGCGTATGACCGGCCCGCATCGGCTGAGCCATGGCGACCGGATGCTGATCGGCCGCTATGTCATCTTCGTATCGATCGACGACGAGCGCGTCACGACAGGTCATCCCAGCCACAGTTCGACACAACGAGAAATGCCGGCCGCGACAGGCCGGCCGCTGGAATTCGCCGCCGAGCCGTTCTTCACTCCACCGGAGCAACAGTCCGGGCAGCGGGTTCCGGCTCCGGCGTTCTCGTCGCAAGCGCCACTGCCCTCGACGAGAGACGAAGTCCTGCGGGAAATCGCGATCGCGGCCGGCATCTCGCCGGAATTGCTTCAATCGCGCGATCCGCATGAAGTTGCCGCCGAAATCGGCACGGTCCTGCGGACAGTGGTCGAGGAGCTGGCCATGCTTTTGAAAGCGCGCGCGGCCGCGAAAATGCTGGCCAAGAGCACACAACGAACGATGATCAGCACCGCCGACAACAATCCCCTGAAGTTCGTCCCGGGAACCGACGACATCCTCGAAATCATGTTCGCCCGCCGCAGGGTCGGCTATCTTGATGCCAGGCGCAGCATCGAAGATGCATTCCGCGATCTCAAGACGCACGAATTCGCCACCTATGCCGCCATGCAGGCTGCGCTATCGCGGCTGCTTGATGACCTGTCGCCCGAGGCGATCGGAAGGAAACTCCCCCCTACGTCGTTCTCGTCGAAGAAAAGCCAGGCCTGGGACGCTTTTGTCGCGACCTGGCGAACCATGGAGGAGGCCCATGAGAACGGCATGCTGGACATATTCCTGGCCTATTTCAGCGAAGCCTATGCCAAGGCCGACAAGCAAAAATAGACCGGCCCAAAGGGGATGCGAGGCTGAAGTCGACGAAGAAAACCTCTTCGGTGCGCGGCATCCGGTTCCAATAGAGAGTTTCTGAGATTACGATCACATACGACACTTCGCTAAGCGGGTAAGGCTGATCGACCTGGGGGTCTGCGGCAAATGTCATCTTTCGGCGGGATAGTAAGATATAGCCGACCTTTCGCCGGACACTGCCAGGGTCGGCAGGGGTTGCATTTTCTTCACCTGACGAGAAACCGTTTTGCGCCTGTGTCGCCCAGTCGCGGGCATACAGCCTGCTCGGACGATCGGCCATGAGTTCGAAAGACGATCCTTTCGGCCCGGCAGGCAAGACCGTCATTCGCGCCCCTCCACGGCGTGAGCGAAAACTGGCGCCAGTCCCTCAGGAGCCCGTCGCGGATGGCGGGCAAGCCTCGCAGATCAAGGATTCGACAGTGTTCGATCCCGGCGTCGGCCGGCATACACCGCCGGGCTGGACATCCGGGACCGTGATTTATCAAGGAGCTCCTTCCGGAGCGGCAGGAGGCGTCGCTTCCGCGGCGGCGCCGGCTCTACGGCAGGAGACCCTGCTCAACGTCACGGACAGTGTCAGATATTCCGCAACAAACCCGATCCTTGCCGCGGCCGCACCGTTGCTGATGCTGTTCGGCCAACTCAGGCTTATCGCCATCGAGAGACAAGCCGGGCCGTTGGCCGAACACGTCACCGCGGCGATTGATAGATTCAACAGGACACTGGAGAAATCAGGTGTTGCCGAAGAGGATGCGCGGATTGCGAAATTCGTCCTCTGCGAAACCGCCGACGATCTCATCGGCAACCTGCCTTGGCCACAGAAAGACGCTTGGGCGCAGCACAGCATGCTGTCGCAGTTCTTTCACCTCGAGCCCAGCGGCACAGGCTTCTTCGAAGCGCTGAACAAGATCCTGGCCAGTCCCGAGGCACACTACGATCTGCTCGAACTGATGCATGTCTGCCTGTCGCTGGGGTTCGAGGGCCAGTACCGGGGCCTGACGCGCGAAGACAGCAATCTCGAACGTGTTCGGCGCGACGTTTACGAAACGCTTCGCTACTTCAGGGCACGCGCAGACGCCGACATCTCGCCCCGCTGGCAGGGCTTGGCGTCGACCATGACGCAATCGTCGACACGCGTGCCGCTCTGGGTCGTCGCGGCAGCTGCGTCGGCGCTGCTGACTGCTGCATTCTTCGCGCTGCGGGTCTTCATCACCAATGAAGGCGATGCCGCCGCCGGTGAATTGCTGGCTCTCACCCCATCGACGCCGATCGCCATCGAACGGGCCAGCGTGGCACCGTTGGCGGAGCCGGCGAAAGTCGTCCCACCCGCCGCCACAACCACGCAGATCGATCGCATTCGTTTGGCACTGGCCAAGGACGTCGAAGGCGGCGGGCTGACCATCGGCACGAAAGGCGATTTCATCGTGGTCGAAATCAACAATCTCCTGCTGTTCCAGTCCGGCAGGGCCGAGGCGAAGCCGGAGTTCCAGCCAATTGCCGCCGATATCGCCGCAGCCCTGGAACCCGAGCGCGGACCGATCAGGATCGTCGGCCATACGGACAATGTGAAGCCGCGAAAATCGAGCCCGTTCAAGTCCAACTTCGATCTTTCCGTGGCCAGGGCGAAGGCTGTCGAAACAATGATGGCACCAAAGTTCAGCGATCCTTCGCGACTAACGGTCGACGGCAAGGGCGAGGACGAGCCAATCGCCGACAATGCGACGCCGGAAGGCCGCGCCAAGAACCGCCGTGTCGATGTGATGATCGCCAAGGAGGAGACATTGTGAGCACGGCCGGTTGGAAGCGGCCATGACGCGTTGGCTGCTGCGGATATTCAGCCTGATCGCGCTGGCCGGTTTCGCGGAGGCAGTCTGGTTTGGCGGACCCTTGATCCGTTTCGCCGATACCCGTCCTCTCGGACCTGCCTGGCTGCGCGCCACGATCATCGGAGTGATCGTGGCAGCACTCGCGCTTTTCTACGGCCTGCGTTTCTGGCAGGCGAGAAAAGCGCAAAGAGCGCTCGAAACCGTGGTCGCACACAATGACGACCGCGATGACGACTCGCGGGTGCTCGAAGCCCGCATGAATGAGGCCGTAGCGGCGCTCAAGCGGTCGAGCGGCAAGCGCAATTTCCTCTATGAGATCCCCTGGTACATCGTCATCGGCCCACCCGGCGCAGGCAAGACAACGGCACTGGTCAATTCGGGTCTGAATTTTCCGCTGGCCGGTTCGGGTGATGCCCAGCCAGTTGCGGGCGTTGGCGGAACACGCTCCTGCGACTGGTGGTTTACCGACCAGGCCGTCCTGATCGACACTGCCGGACGCTACACGACGCAGGATTCCAATGCCGAGAGCGACAAGAAGAGCTGGCTTGCCTTCTTGTCGCTGCTCAAGAGAGCCCGCACACGGCAACCGATAAACGGCGTCATCCTGACTATCAGCCTTGCCGATCTCGTCAGCCTCGACGATCAGCAGCTTGACGCTCACGTCGTCGAGATACGCAGTCGTCTGCGGGAAATCCACGAGACGCTGAAAATCCAGTTTCCGGTGTATCTGCTGTTCACCAAGGCCGACCTGGTTTCCGGGTTCATGGATTACTTCAGCGACTTCGACGAGCCACGCCGGCGCAAGGTCTGGGGCGCGACATTCCAGACGACGGATCGCAACAAGAATATGGCCGCCGAAGCTCCGGCCGAATTCGATGCACTGGCAAGACGCCTGGCAGAGGAGATGCCTGACCGCCTTCAGGAAGAGGCTGATCCGGTCGCACGCATATCCGTCTTTGGCTTTCCAGCGCAGTTTGGCGCGTTGAAGGAGCGAATTACGAATTTCATTGCCAGGCTGTTCGATCCGACCCGTAGCCAGGTGAACGTCAGCCTGCGTGGACTCTATTTCTGTTCGGGCACGCAAGAGGGAACGCCAATCGATC
>NZ_RZQG01000859.1:0-2481 GCF_003998635.1 Mesorhizobium sp. M7D.F.Ca.US.004.03.1.1 | reverse complement strand
CACGCATTCCCAGCGCGGATCATCCGACGTGGTGTCGGGATGGGCAAGCGCGCAGACTTCGGCGATGCCGACCACGTTCAGCCCCTCGTTGGAATGATAGAAGAAGCCGAGATCGCCGATCTGCATCGCCTTCATGTTGTTGCGCGCCGCATAGTTGCGCACGCCGTCCCATTGCGTGCCGGCCTTGCCCTTGGCCTTCAATGCCTCGAAGGAGAAGACCGAGGGTTCGGATTTGAACAGCCAGTAGTTCATGTCTTTTCTCCTCCTTGGGGTTGCGCGCCGACGACCGGGATCAACTAGCTGCCGGCTTGTTGAACGTCCAGTTCCACGGGCGGATTTCGACGCTTTCGAACAGCCCGGCCTTAGCGTAGGGGTCGGCGGCCGACAGGGCCTGTGCACCCGCCATGTCGGGTGCTTCGACGACGACGAGGCTGCCATTGGGCTTGCCTTCGGCGTCAAGGAACGGACCGGCGAAGGCCAGCTTCTTGTCGCCGTTCAACCCTTCGAGAAAGGCAACATGTTCGGGCCGCGTGTCGAGGCGCACCTGCAGGCTTCCGGGCTTGTCCTTGCAAATCACGGCAAACAGCATGGTCTTCTCCTGGTCTTGGGGATCAAAGTCGTGGGGATCAATCGTTGGTTTCGGTCTTCAGCGGCCGGGTCATCAGAGCCGTCACAGCCTGCCGGATAGTAATGGTGCCGTCCAGTATGGCGGCGACGGCGGCGATGATCGGCGCGTCGATGTTGCGCTCGGTGGCGATGCGGGCAGCGATCGCGGCCGTCGGCACGCCCTCGGCCAGCGGCAATCCGGCAAGCGGCTTGCCTTGCCCAAGCGCCAGCCCATAGGCGAAATTGCGCGACTGTGTGGACGAGCAGGTGAGCAGCAGGTCACCAAGGCCGGAAAGCCCCATCAAGGTCTCGGGCCTGGCGCCGAAGGCGGCGCCGATGCGGCGCAGTTCGACAAAGCCGCGCGTCACCATGGCGGCCTGGGCGCTGGCGCCGAGCCCGGCGCCGGTGACAGCACCGGCGGCAATGGCGAAGACGTTCTTCAAGGCGC
Organism: Mesorhizobium sp. M7D.F.Ca.US.004.03.1.1; assembly: GCF_003998635.1. Classification (NCBI taxonomy): domain Bacteria; kingdom Pseudomonadati; phylum Pseudomonadota; class Alphaproteobacteria; order Hyphomicrobiales; family Phyllobacteriaceae; genus Mesorhizobium; species Mesorhizobium sp. M7D.F.Ca.US.004.03.1.1. Next base: position 1,427 of record NZ_RZQG01000859.1, on the reverse strand, counting down.
CACCGATCTCGACGCCGATCAGGTCGTCACTCGAATAGCAGCGCAGGTTCTCCGCCGAAAAGCGGGCGGCGAGGTCGGCGGCCAATGCCTCGTCGCGGGCGGCGACCACAACGGCCGTCGGCAGGCCGCGGGCGACATCGGTGGCGAAGCTTGGACCCGACAGGGCGGCGACCGGATTCTGCGGCAGGATCTCTTCGACGATTGCCGACAGCAAGGCGCCCGTGTCGCGCTCGATGCCCTTGGCGCAGAGAACCAGCGGGATGCCCGCCGGCATATGGTCCTTCGCGGCTGCCAGCGTCGCCCGCAGCGATTGCGCCGGCGTCACCGCCAGCACGCAATCGGCGCCGGCAAGTGCCACCTTGATGTCGCCCGTCGCTTCGATACCGGGTGCAATGGCGATGCCGGGTAGATAGCGCGGATTTTCGCCATGGCCGATCGCAGCGACGGTTTCCGGGTCGCGCGCGAACAGCCGGACCGAATGACCGGCGCGTAGCATCGCCAGTGCCAGCGCGGTGCCCCAGGCGCCGCCGCCAAGCACGGTGACACGCCAGCCGCTCTTGCCCAGGTTCATATCCTGGCCAGTCATGCCTTGGCTCCGCGCCGGCCGGAGCCGACCATCGGCGTCGAAATGCTGTCCAGCGGCCAGCGCGAGCGCGGCACGAAATCGAAGCCGTTCTCCTGCGCCATGCCGGCGCGCAGCCGCTCGACGCCGGCCCAGGCGATCATCGCCGCATTGTCGGTGCAAAGTTTCAGCGGCGGCGCAATGAAGCTGAAGTCGGCCTCGGCACAGAGCCGCTCCAGCATCGCCTTGATCGTGCGGTTGGCGGCGACACCGCCGGCCACGACGAGTGCCGGGTTCCTGGCGTCGGGAAACGTCTCGCGAAAGCGCGTCAGCGCGCGAGAAACGCGGTCGGCCAGCGCATCGGCGACGGCCACCTGGAAGGAGGCGCAGATGTCGGCGACGTCCTGGTCGCTCAAGGGAGCAATGGCGGTCGCCGCCTGACGCACGGCGGTCTTGAGGCCGGAGAAGGAGAAGTCGGGCTGAGCCGAGCCCTTCATCGGACGCGGAAAGGCAAAGCGTGAGGCATTGCCGGCCTGTGCCGCCTTCTCGACATTCGGTCCGCCGGGATAGGGCAGGCCGAGCATCTTGGCCGTCTTGTCGAAGGCTTCGCCGAGCGCGTCGTCTATGGTGGTTGCCCAGCGCTGATAGTCGCCGACGCCACGCACGGCGAGGATCTGCGTATGACCGCCGGAAACCAGCAGCAGCAAATAGGGAAAATTGAGCCCGTCGGTCAGCCGTGCGGTCAAGGCATGACCTTCGAGGTGGTTGATGGCGATCAGCGGCTTGTTTGCCGCAGCGGCGATCGCCTTGGCCGTCATCAGCCCGACGATCAGCCCGCCGACGAGGCCGGGACCGGCGGGGGCGG
>NZ_RZQG01000858.1:0-2484 GCF_003998635.1 Mesorhizobium sp. M7D.F.Ca.US.004.03.1.1 | reverse complement strand
GTCGGAATCGACCACGCCGATCCCGCTGCATTTCGCCTTTCTCGAAGGCACCCATGTCGACGGCGCGGCAGCCGAGCGCATCAAGCGGCCGATCCGCGACCTCTTCGACGTGCCGGATCTCGACGGCACCGACGACCAAATCGCCAACGGCACCTTCGAAGTGGCCTTCGGCGAGCCGAGGCCACTGGCGCCCTTCACGGCGCAGCGCATCGACTATTCGCTGCACCGTCTTTCGCACTATACGGCGACCACGCCGCAGCATTTCCAGAACTTCGTGCTGTTCACCAATTACCAGTTCTACATAGACGAGTTCGTCGCCCGGGCCCGCGACCTGATGGCCAATGGCGGCGGCGGATACACCGAGTTCGTCGAGCCCGGCAATGTCACCACCAGGGTCGGGCAAAGCGCGCCCAGCGAAGGGGTAGCACCACCGCGCCTGCCGCAAATGCCGGCCTATCATCTGAAGAAGCCGAACCATGGCGGCATCACCATGGTCAATATCGGCGTCGGGCCCTCCAACGCCAAGACGATCACCGACCACATCGCGGTGCTGAGACCGCATGCCTGGGTGATGCTTGGTCACTGCGCCGGCCTGCGCAACACCCAGGCGCTAGGCGACTATGTGCTGGCGCATGCCTATGTGCGCGAGGATCACGTGCTTGACGACGATCTTCCGGTCTGGGTGCCGATCCCGCCGCTGGCCGAGATCCAGGTGGCGTTGCAGGAAGCTGTCGCCGAAGTCACCGGCCTGTCCGGCTATGACTTGAAACGCATCATGCGCACCGGCACCGTCGCCACAATCGACAACCGCAACTGGGAACTGCGTGACCAGCGCGGCCCGGTGCAGCGGCTGTCGCAGTCGCGGGCGATCGCCCTCGACATGGAATCGGCGACGATTGCCGCCAACGGCTTCCGCTTCCGTGTGCCCTACGGCACGCTCCTGTGCGTTTCGGACAAACCATTGCATGGCGAGTTGAAGCTGCCTGGCATGGCGACCGAATTCTACAAGCGCCAGGTGGCGCAGCACCTGACCATCGGCATCAGGGCTATGGAGAAGCTTGCGGAAATGCCGATGGAGCGGCTGCATTCGCGCAAGCTCAGAAGTTTTTCGGAGACGGCGTTCCAGTAGGTCGGTTCCACGCATCGCATGGGCATTTCGTCATCTTGATTGAGCCGCATTTTTGCCGATAAGCAGGCGGTATGGAGAGAGCGAGCTTCGGGACATTGCTGATGTCGGTTGCATTCTTGGCAATGCTCGTCTGTTCGGTCGCGCTGGTGGCCGGGTTTTTCGGAACGCTGCATCCGGCCTTCGATTCCTTCTCGCATTTCCGCGTCCACCTTGCCGTGCTGATGGCGCTTTGCGCGCTGCCGCTGCTGGCCACGACATTTCGCTTGCAAGCAGCCGTGGCGCTGCTTTTTGCCGTGGCGGCTTTTGCCACGACCTTGAACACTTTGCCCAGTCCATGGCCGGTTCAAGCTGCCTATGAAGCCAAGAACGAAAATCGTGCGACCTACAAGCTGCTGCAGATGAACCTGCGCTACGACAATCCGACGCCAAAGAAGGTGCTGTCGCTGATCGGCCGGACCAATCCCGACGTGATCACCCTCGACGAGGTGTCGGCGATGTGGGCGACCGAGCTTGGCTATATCAGCAGCGCATATCCATACCGGATCCTCTGCCCGTATCCGAACGGCATATTCGGCGTCGCACTGCTCTCGCGGCGGCCCTTTGCCGCCGGCACCGAGGCGCGTTGCGAACGGCGCGGCGCGATGGCGACAGCGACCGTCGACTTCGGCGGCATTGACGTCGACGTCGCCGCCATCCATCTCAGTTGGCCGTGGCCACGCGAGCAGTACTGGCAGATTGGTGAGCTGACGGAATCGCTGTCGGCTCTCGGCGAGACGGCGATCATGGCGGGAGACTGCAACGCCGTGCCATGGAGCGCCGCCGTGCGGCGCGTCGCCTCGCTCGGCGGGCTGACCGTCATGCCGTCCGCCGGCCCGACATGGATCCACATCAAGCTGCCGGATTTCCTGCGGCGCTTCGCCGGCCTGCCGATCGACCAGGTTTTCAGCAAGGGCGGCGTGACCATCCATTCCGCGACACGGCTGGAGGATACCGGCTCGGACCACCTGCCGGTCATGGTGGAATTCTCGCTCAGGCTGAACCAGCAAAAGCCGGCGGACGACCATGAAACCGCGACCGCGTCGCTGATACCGGCTGCTGGAAAAACGCCAGGCTAAAAGATCAAGGTCTGACCAAAGCGGTGACGAGATGCTCGACATGGCCACCGTCGCGATGCTCGCTGGCGTCGAAAGCGATCTGCTTCGCCTCATATGCGGCATAGGTGGCATGGATACGCCGCTGCGCCTCGCGGCGCGTCTTGTAACAGGACCGGTCGTCGGCAATGCTGAGGCCGGTGATCGATCTTTCGGTGGCGCGCATCATTTCCCTGGCGAGGCGGCCATGGGTTTCTTCGTGAG
>NZ_RZQG01000857.1:0-2488 GCF_003998635.1 Mesorhizobium sp. M7D.F.Ca.US.004.03.1.1 | reverse complement strand
GGCGCAGGGCGCGCTTGCCGATCACAACCGCATCGCGCTTTGCCGCTTCTTCGCCGAAAACCTGCTCGGCGAGGTCAGTGCCTTGAAGGAGCGCGTTGTCGATGGCGCCGAGAGTCTTGCCGTTGCCGGCAAAACGCTGATTTCCGCCTGACGTTCACAAGGAAAAGACCGTGACAGACCACATCCTCGTCGAGCGCCACGGCGCCATCCAGATCATCCGTATTAACCGGCCGGACAAGAAGAACGCGCTGACGCGCGCCATGTATGCGAAAATGTCGGCTGCTCTTGCCGAGGGCGACGCCGATCCTGCGATCCGCGTCCATGTGTTCCTTGGCGTGCCCGGCGCCTTCTCCTCCGGCAACGACCTTGCCGATTTCATGATCGTCGCCACCGGCGGCGATGGCGGCACCGAGGTCTGGGATTTCCTGATGGCGCTGGCCAGGGTCGAAAAACCCATCGTGTCCGGCGTCGATGGCATCGCGGTCGGCATCGGCACGACGCTCAACCTGCATTGCGACCTGACTTTCGCCACACAGCGCACCGTCTTCAGGACGCCGTTCGTCGATCTCGGCCTGGTGCCCGAGGCGGGATCGAGCCTTCTGGCGCCGCGGATCCTGGGACAGCAAGCTGCTTTCGCGCTGCTCGGTCTCGGCGAGGGCTTATCGGCCGAGCGCGCGAAGGCTGCCGGCTTGATCTACGAGGTGGTCGAGGAAGCAGCGCTTGAAGCCTCGGTCTTGGCGGCGGCCGGCCAGATCGCGGCCAAGCCGCCGCAAGCGCTGAAGATCGCCCGCGACCTGATGCGCGGCTCGCGCGACGACCTCGTCGCCCGCATCGGCGAGGAAAGCGAGCATTTCCGTGAGCGGCTGAAATCCGATGAGGCGCGCGCAGCACTCACGGCGTTCATGACGAGAAAAAAGGCCTGAGCCTTTCCTTCAGGGATAAAGCCTCGTCTTGTCCCAGCCGCCTTTCGCATCGCGGGAAAAGACGACACGGTCATGCAGTCGGAACGGCCTGTCGTGCCAGAATTCGATCGTCTGCGGCACGATGCGGAAGCCCGACCAGTGCTTTGGCCGCGGGATCTCGCCGATCGCGTGGCGTGCGGTGTATTCGGCCACCGCCTTTTCCAGCGCAAAGCGGCTTTCCAGCGGGCGCGACTGTTTCGAGGCCCAGGCGCCGATGCGGCTGCCGCGCGGCCGCGTCGCATAGTAGGCATCGGCTTCGGCGTCGCTGACGATCTCCACCGGGCCGCGAATGCGCACTTGCCGGCGCAGCGATTTCCAATGGAAGCACATCGCCGCCTTCATGCTGCCAAGAATCTCCTGGCCCTTGGCGCTCTCGAAATTCGTGTAGAAGACAAACCCGCCTTCATCGAAGCCCTTGAGCAACACCATACGCACATCCGGCATGCCGTCGGCATCGACGGTCGCCAGCGCCACGCCGTTGGGGTCGTTCGGCTCGCTTTTCGTGGCGTCGTCCAGCCATGCGGCAAAGAGACGAAACGGCTCGGCTGCCTCGGTAAAGTCACTGCTTGTTAACTCTGTGTCACTCATAGTTTTTCTCAAATTGTCACGGGAGCAGGGGAGGTTGCAGATTGTCGCGTATCGCGCAAGCTTTTGACAGCAGGCAATGGGGCGTTATCGCTTCGGCCAGCACGAAAGCCGTGATCGTGGCAGTCGCCTTGCCGCTTGCCGCCTGCGGCGCCGGTGGCTTCAGCCTGGAAAAGGCCGAAGTCGACCGCTCGATCCTGACCAGCAGCACATCGGTCTCGGCGACACCGGCCAGTTCGGATCGCGACTCCGACCAGACGACGATCGGCAACGCCGTGTCCTCGGCCGACATCGAGCAACTCGGCGGACAGGCCGTGCCGTGGGCCAATGCCGGTACGGGGTCACGCGGCTCCATCACCGGGCTGGCGGAATTGAAGGACAACGGCCAGACATGCCGTCGCTTCAAGGCCTCGCGCGAAAGCTTTGATGGCGTTGCCATGTTCGAAGGCGAGCTGTGCTTGGCCAGCGCCGGCGGCTGGCGCATGCAGGACTTCAAGGCGCTCTGAGCCTGATCCGAAAGTCGATCGGGTCGGCTCGGCGGGTCCTTTCGCCGCCGAGTACGTCGCCAACCTTGCCGACATCCCGGCTGCGATCGGCTTCTTCCGGCTCGACAAAAATCCCTCACCAATCCTCAGCCGCCGACTTTCGGATCAGGCGCTGATTTTCCGCCTTTGATATGCTGCTCCAGCACTGGAATTTCTTCCTATGCGAGCGCATATAGGAGGCAACCAGAGACTCAACTCTTCTCCAGGGCAGTAAGCATGCGCGACCCCTATGAGGTGCTGGGCGTTGCCAAGAACGCATCGGCCAAGGACATAAAATCGGCATACCGGAAACTCGCCAAGAAGCATCATCCGGACCAAAATCCGAATGATCCCAAGGCGAAGGACCGTTTTGCCGCGGCCAACCAGGCCTACGAGATCGTCGGCGACGAGAAGAAT
>NZ_RZQG01000856.1:0-2493 GCF_003998635.1 Mesorhizobium sp. M7D.F.Ca.US.004.03.1.1 | reverse complement strand
GTTGATGCCGCCGAACGGCACCTCCGGCAGCGCCAGTCCATAATGGTTGATCGACACCATGCCGCTGGCGATGCCGGACGACATCTTTGCCGCGCTCGCGGCCGAGCGGGTGAAGCCATAGGCGGCAAGGCCGTAGTTCAGCCGGTTGGCCTCGGCCAGGGCTTCGTCGAGGCCACTGACCGGGGTCATCAGTGCCAACGGACCGAACGGCTCCTCATTCATGGTGCGGGCATCGGTCCCGACATTTGACAGGATGGTCGGCTCGAAGAAATAGCCTGAATTGCCGATGCGCTTGCCACCGGTGACGAGTTCCGCACCTTTCTGCACGGCGTCGTGGACCAGTTCCTCCATCGCCTGTACGCGGCGCGGATTGGCGAGCGGACCCATGGTCGTACCCTCGGCAAGACCATCGCCTACCTTGATCTGGCGTGTCGCCTCGGCAAAGCGACCGACGAAATCGTCATAGACCGCATGGTCGACGAGAAAGCGCGTTGGCGCGACGCAGATCTGCCCGGCATTGCGGAATTTGGATGCGACCATCGAGCGCGCGGCGCGGTCGAGATCGGCATCGGGCAGGACGATGACCGGCGCGTGGCCGCCGAGTTCCATCGTCGCCCGCTTCATGTGCAAGCCGGCAAGCGACGCCAATTGCTTGCCGACAGGCGTCGAGCCCGTAAACGAAATCTTGCGGATCACCGGATGCGGAATGAGATAGGCGGAGATTTCCGATGGCGTGCCATAGACGAGGTTCAAGACGCCATCGGGCAGGCCGGCATCGATGAAAGTGCGCACCAGTTCAGCGGGCGAGGCCGGCGTTTCTTCCGGTCCCTTGATGATGATCGAGCAGCCGGCGGCGAGTGCAGCAGACAATTTGCGCACCGCCTGGTTGAGTGGAAAATTCCATGGCGTGAGGGCGGCGACCGGGCCGACGGGTTCCTTGACCACCGACTGGCTCACGCCCTCAGGGCGCGCCGGCACGATGCGGCCATAGGAACGGCGCGCCTCCTCGGCGAACCAGTCGATGATGTCGGCGGCGGCGAAGGCCTCCATGCGCGATTCGGCGATCGGCTTGCCCTGTTCCAGCGTCATCAGCGTGGCGATGTGCTCGTTGCGCTCGCGCAAGATGTTGGCGGCCTTGCGCATCAGCTTGGAGCGATCGAAGGGCAGGTCGCGCCGCCAGGTCTCGAACCCTTTTGCGGCAGCGGCCAGCGCCTCGTCGAGATCGTCGATACCGGCATGAGCGAGCGAGCCGAGTTCGGCTTCCGTCGACGGATTGACGATCGCCATCGTGCGGCCATCTCGGGCCGGGCGCCATGCGCCGTCGATGTGCAGCAGCACGTTCTTATACATGTCAGGCTCCGTGAAGATCAGGCGGGAACGGGCTCGGCCGAGGGCGTATAGACGCCGATGGCCCCGGTGCCGATCAGCTGGTCGATGGTCTCGGCGCTGTAGCCGAGGATTTCGGCCAGCACGGCTTGCGTGTCCTGGCCCAGCATCGGCGGCGCGGTGAAATCGGCGTTCAGTTGCGCGGCAAGTCCCTGCGCCGGTCGCACCATGGCGACGGAGCCAAGATGCGGATGCGGCAAAGTCTGGACGAGACCGCGCTCGCGGACATTGGGACTGTCAAAGACTTCCGGTATCGATTTTACCGTTCCGGCCGGCACGCTGGCGGCGGCACAAGCCGCCATCCAGTGGTCTCGCGTTTTGGTCCTGAAGGCGGCCGCCAGCTGCGGGATCAGCGCCTCGCGGTTGGTGGCACGCGCGCCTGCCTTGACGAAGCGCGAATCCCCGGCCAGATGTGGCAAGTCCACGACCTGCTCGCACAGCGCCGCGAACTGGCGATCATTGCCGACGGCCAGCGCAAAGCCGCCATCGGCGGCCTCGAATATCTGGTAGGGAACAACCGTCGGATGGGCATTGCCGTAGCGGGCGACCTCTCGGCCGGTGTTGAGGTAACCGCTGCCGACATTGATCAGCAGGCTGAGCGCGCAGTCGATCAGCGACAGGTCGAGGAACTGGCCCTTGCCGGTCGTCGACCGCTCGTAAAGCGCTGCCAGGATCGACTGCGTGGCGACCATGCCACAGACGATATCGGTGATGGCGACGCCGACGCGCATAGGCTCGCCATTGCTCTCACCAGTGATGGCCATCAGGCCGCTTTCGGCCTGCATGACGAAATCGTAGCCCGGTCGTCCGGCATCGGGCCCGGTCTGGCCGTAGCCGGAGATCGAGCAGTAGATCAGGCGCGGATTTGAGGCGCTGAGTTCCTTGAAACCGACGCCGAGCCGATCGGCGGTGCCGGAGCGGAAATTCTCGACGACGATGTCGGCCTTCGCCGCCAGTTCGCGCACGATGGCCAGCCCTTCCGGACTCTTCATGTCGAGCGCAATGCTCTGCTTGCCGCGATTGGCGCAGAGATAATAGGTGGAGACACCCTTGTAGCTCGGCACCGACCACGCCCTGGTGTCGTCGCCGCCATCGATGTTCTCGATC
>NZ_RZQG01000855.1:0-2500 GCF_003998635.1 Mesorhizobium sp. M7D.F.Ca.US.004.03.1.1 | reverse complement strand
GGGAGACGCTGGTGCCGCTGATCTTGCCGTATACCGCAATCGGGATTTGCTTGGCGTCGTAGAAATAGTTCCCCTCGACCGTAATCCCGCTGCCGAAACTGTCATACCTCTGCAACGACAGATGGACTGGTTTGGCCCCGATCGACCCTTCGTAATTTTCGACCTGATACCAACCCGCGAAGGCTTCCCCGGTCAGCAGCAAAACGCAAAAGAGTGTCGATATGAAGAGTTTTCCCATTCCGTCCCCCAGCGAATGCAGCTCACCATAGCTGTCCTTGCCCTGGGTGTCTGTATGCGGGCGAAGGCGGTTCTCGCTTTGAGTCCGCAAACAGCTCCAGCCTTTTGTTTTACCTCTTCAAATTCACCACTATGACGCCGCCCAGCGCCAGCGCGCCGCCGAGGATGCCTAGCAGTGTCGGCACTTCGCCCAGCCAGAAGAAGCCGATCAGGGCAGACATGGGCGAAACAAGGTAGAGGAAGTTCGAGGCACGTGCCGCAGGCAGACGCGACAGCGCGGTCGCCCAGGCGGCATAGGCGATCAGGCTGGGCACGATGCCGAGAAAGATCACAGCGCCGAGGCCGGCGGTGTTGGCAACCGCTGCCTGCGCAAAGCCGCTCGGCAGGAAGGGCGACAGGCAGAGCGCACCGAGCACCATGTTCGAAGCCGAAATGGTCAATGGATGGTGGCGGGCAAACAGCGGCTTCTGGACGATGGTGTTGACGGCCGAGCACAAGGCCGAGCCAAGCACCAGGAGAGCGCCCGCATTGAAATGCAGGCCATGCCCGTCGGCCATGGCGATGACGCCAATGCCGGCGAAGGAAATCACCGTGCCGGCCCAGGCCATGCCCGAGAAGCGTTCGCCGAGCAGCGCCATTGCCATGATGGCGGTGAAGATCGGGCTGACATTAATGATGAAGCCGGCGGCACCGGCCGAGACGGTCAATTCGCCGAAATTGAGCATTACGGTGTAGAGCGCGACGAAGATGGCCCCGCCAAAGACCAGGCGCCACACTTCGTCCAGCCTGGGCAGCGCCGGGCGCTTGACGGCGAGGAAGATCGCCGCCGGCACGGCGGCAATGGCAAAGCGCAGCGCACCCAGTTCCAGCGGTCCGAAGGCCGCGAGACCGGCGCGGATCGCCGGAAAAGCAGAGGCCCAGCCAACCACAGTCAGCGCCACCGCGATGGCCGCCGTGGTGTCCATCCGCTGTGTCGAATTCAACGTGCCCGTCATCGTGCTCATCTAACCACCCTCGTGTTCTTCGGTCCTGAAAGGCAGAAAACGCCTTTTCGAACCGATTGACAAACGACCAGATCAAGGATCACCTGTGACTATGGATCACAGCTCAGACACAATGGTGCCGCTTGAAACGCTGCGCGCCTTCGACGCGGCGGCGCGGACAGGCAGCTTTTCGGCGGCCGCCGAAAAGCTCAACATCACCCACGGCGCCGTCAGCCGGCAGATCGCCAAGCTTGAAGACTGGCTGGGATTGAAAGTGTTCGATCGCGGCGCGCGCGGCGTTTCGCTGACGATCGAAGGCAACCGGCTGCATTTGCGTACAGCGGAAGCTTTCGCGCTGATTTCCAGCCATTCCGACCGTTGGGTCGAGCCGCGCGGCACCGCCGTGGTGCGGCTGACCTCGATCCCCTCGGTCAGCGGGCTGTGGCTGATGCCGCGCATGGCGGCGCTGGAGAACAATCCCACCAAGCTGCGCATCGTACTCGATGTCGACATCCGCCAGGCCGACCTTGCCGATGAGGGTATCGATCTCTCCATCCGCTGCGGTCGCGGCGGCATTCCAGGCCGCATTTCGGTGCAGCTTTTCGAGGAACATGTCTTCCCCGTCGCGTCACCCGAGCTTGCCCGCGAGATCGGGCGCGGCGACCCTGCCCGGCTACTCAAATTTCCGCTGATCAACGATTCCGACGCGTCAGCCTGGCGCGCATGGTTTGCCGCGCAAGGCATGGACTACCGCCCGCGCCCGCAGGACCGCCGCTTCGAGGACTACAATCTGGTGCTCGACGCCGCCGCCTATGGGCTCGGCATCGCGCTGGCACGTCCGCCTCTGACCGGGCATCAATTGAAATCGGGCCGCATCACTCCCGTCGACGAACGCACCGCGCTCAATCCGGTGTCCTACTGGCTCGACCGGCCGATAGGACGGCCGCGTGCCGCCGCGGCGGAATTGGCGCGCCGCATCGCGGAGCAGGCCGGGCTGGCACCGGAAAAGATGGAAGCCTTCATCGAGGCCGAGGGTTAGCGAAGCAACAACAGAACAAACCCAAGGATCACGGTTCCCAGCAACCCGGCCATTGTCGAAACGAAGCCGATCTTCACCAGCAGGTGCTCCGGGTTCGGCGCCGCACCATGGGATTGATTGGCCGGCCTGTGCCGGCCCGCCGGTGTATCCAAGGCGGCAGCGCTGCGCGGGACTGGAGCCTGCGGCGGGATAAGCGACAGCAATGACAAACCCGCAAACCGGGGGGGGGCATTGGCATTGG
>NZ_RZQG01000854.1:0-2503 GCF_003998635.1 Mesorhizobium sp. M7D.F.Ca.US.004.03.1.1 | reverse complement strand
AGATAGGCCCGATCTGCGAGCAGCAGGAGCCGCCACTCAGCGAGGCCCAGCCCGGCCATTCGATCCGCTGCCACATTCCTTACGCCGAACTGGCAAGGCTGCAGAAGGCGGTCGTGACCGAGCCGGCATAGCGCTGCCGCTCCCGTGACTTGGCAGTCAGATCTGGCCTGCCATGCTAAGGGAACGATCCCCTTCCGAAAAGCCCTGCCCTTCGGCCCAGTCCCTGGCCAGCATGCGCAGGCCGGTGAGCGCGACATCCAGAACATCCGAAGAGAGGGGGTTCGAAGGATAGGCGAGGTAGATCGGCCGCTGGAACACTGGGGCGTTGTCGATGCGCCGCATCTCGCCACGCTCGATATGACCGCTGACGGCGCTGAGCGGCAGATAGGCGGCCGCCTGCTGTGACAGCACGTGCTGCAGGCCAATAAAGACCAGTCCGGCCGATATGGCCGGCTTCACCATGCCGGCAAAGGCGCGGTCGTGCTCGATGCGGAATTCCAGCCCCCAATCCATCAGAATGTAGTTTTCGGTCCACGGCTTCGTCTGCGCGGCATGCTGGACAAGTACGACCTGATCGACGGCCAGCGTTTCGTAGACGATGCCGGGATGCGGCCGCGGCAGATAGAGGATGCAGATGTCGAGCAAGCCTTCCGCCAGTTGGTCGATCGCCAGATCCGGGAAACTGCCTTCAAGCCGCAGCGCCACATTCGGCCGCCTGGTGCGCATCCACTCGACCCATGGCGAGGTGATGCGGTCCCACAGATAGGCAGGCGCGGTTAGCCGCAGCAAAGTCTCATAGCCATCGGGAACGGCGATGTCCTGTCTCGATTGCTCCCATGTGCGGGTGATGGAAGAGGCATGCGGCAGGAACTGCCGGCCGGCCGGCGTCAGCGTGACGCCATCGCGGTCGCGCACGAAAAGCCGGCGGCCCAACTGATCTTCCAGCCCCCTGATTCGCGCGCTGACGGTGGACTGGGCGAGGTTGAGCCGACTGGCCGCGACGGTGAAGCTGCCATGGGCGGCGACTTCGAGAAAGCTGCGCAGATTTTCCGTGTCCATGCCCACCTCTTGCATCGAAAATTTCGATGACCCCTATCAAAAAATATCGCTTTCCGGCGACAGTCAACAATGAACTAGATGGCCGAGCCCCAAGGCAAGCGAGGAATCCAGCCATGCCCAAGCATTTCCGGATGATCGACAACGCTCGCAGAACGCTCACCGCAATCGAAAATTCCGCTGTTGACGAATTGCTTGCCGGCAGGATGGGCCGCCGCGATTTCCTGCGCCATGGCAGCGTGCTTGGCCTCTCCCTGCCGTTCCTGGGCAGCCTTGTCGCGGCCGCCGGCCTCGGCACGCCGCAAGCACGCGCCGAGGGCAAGCCGGGTGGCACGGTGCGCGCCGGCGTAGCGACGCCGGGCGGCGCTATCGATCCCGTCACCTACTATGACAGCGGCAGCTACCAGCTGGTTTTCCAGACCGCCGAGTTTCTCTGCGTCACCCAGCCGGACCTCACCCTGAGACCGGTGCTGGCCGAGAGCTGGGCGCCGAACGAGGACGGCAGCGTGTGGACCTTCAAGCTGCGCAAGGGTGTGAAATTCCACAATGGCGAAGACTTCAAGGCCGACGACGTCGTCGCGACCTTCGACCGGCTGGCCGATCCCAACGGCGCTTCCAACGCGCTATCGGTATTCAAAGGCCTGTTGTCGAAGGGCGGCACCCAGAAGGTCGACGACCACACTGTCGCCTTCCATCTCGACGCGCCGAATGGCAGCTTTCCCTATTCGGTGTCGATCGACAATTACAACGCCGTCATCCTGCCGGCGAGCTACAAGGGCGACTACGAAAAGACCTTTGAGGGCACCGGGCCGTTCCGGCTGGAGAGCTACACGCCGAAAGTCGGCGCGACCTTCATCCGCAACCCCGACTATTGGGGTGAGAAGGCGCTGCCCGACCGGCTCGAATTCAAGTTCTACGGCGACGTGCAGCCGCGCATCCTGGCGCTGCAGGCCGGCGAGGTCGACATTCTCGACGCGGTTCCGCTCGATGTCAGCCAGGTGGTGCTCAACAGCCCCGACATCACCGTGCTGCGTGTCGCTTCGACCGCGCACCGCCAATTGCATATGCGCTGCGACACCGGTCCCTTCACCGACAAGCGCGTGCGCCAGGCGCTGGCACTGTGCATCGATCGTTCGAAGCTGGTCGACGGCCTGTGCCGTGGCATGGCGGCGACCGGCAATGACAGCCCGTTCGCGCCGGCCTTTCCCGCCACTGACAAGACGGTGCCGCAGCGCGTCCAGGATATCGCCAAAGCAAAGCAATTGCTTGAAGCGGCAGGATTGGCGAGCGGCTTCGATATCACGCTGACGACGCTGCGCTATTCCGACATTCCGGGCTACGCGCAATTGTTCCAGAATTTCGCCAAGGAGATCGGCGCGCGCATCGCGCTCAACATCGAGGACCAGGACAAATATTACGGCAAGGCAGTGTTCGGCCAGTCGGACTG
>NZ_RZQG01000853.1:0-2503 GCF_003998635.1 Mesorhizobium sp. M7D.F.Ca.US.004.03.1.1 | reverse complement strand
GCGATATCCGCGATCGTGAAATCGTCGCCAATGAGAAACGGGGCATCGCCAAGGCTGCGGTTGAGTGCGGCGAGGGTGCGGGCCCCGGCTTCGCGCTTGCCCGCAACCATGCCCTGGTTGCGCTCGAGCCTTCCGGTCAAGGTCCAGAAGCGCAGCGAGCCGATGACCGGCTCGACATTGTATTGCTCGAAGAACAGCCACTGCATGATTTTGGCGCGCCGAAAGCGGTCCGCCGGCAGAAAGGGCGTCCCTTCAGCGAGGTAGGTGAGGATCGCATTGGATTCGGCGATGGCGCTGCCGTCTTCGAGCTGAAGCACGGGAACCGCACCCGCCGGGTTGAGAGCAAGGAAGGCGTCGGTGCGGCTCTCGCCCTCGAAAATCGAGACAAGGCGACTGTCATAGGCGATGTCGAGCAGCCCGAGGAGGACCCGGACTTTCCAGCCATTTTGCGATGGCAAATAGTCGTGGAGCGTGAGCATGGCCCATCCTTTTGCGGCGAGGGGCTAGCGTTTCGCATGCGGCCCCGCCGCCCGCCACCCGATTCCTGCGCGGGGCATCGGACGCCGGTGCGAGGCCGGCGCTAAAAGCTACTGCCGGCAAGGATGATACCGAAGCCGGCAAGGCAGATGGCGCTGGCTTGTCGCAGCGACCGCTGGCTGAGCAGGTTTGAACCGCTGCGGCGAACCGCCAGGCCGACGACGAGCCAGGCCGCTCCCGCAAGACCGACCAGAGCCGCGATCGTTGTCAGAAGCTGGGCTGTCATGCCCTCGGATTGAACCAGCATGGCGACGATCATCGCCTTGGGATTGATGAGCGTGGTGGCGAAAACCTGCCTCACCGTCACCAGCCGGATCTCGACGCCGTCGTCCTTCGTGGTCCAGACGCTGTAGGCGAGCCAGAGCAGCCACAGCACCGCACAGATCCTCACGCCGGTCCGCAGTTCGATCTGGTTGCCCGCCGGGATCAGGGCGACAATTGCGGCAACCGCAAGGGTAATCGCCATATAGGCAAGCACGGCCGCACCCAGCATAGGCAGCGTGCGCCGCATCCCGGACGAAACGGCCGAAAAGGCCAGGAGGATGTTGGTTGGTCCGGGCGTCAGCAACAGCGCCAGGAGATCAAGCTTGAGCATCGCAGGCCGTTATCCCGCATCGTGTCAATTGGACCGGACTGTTAGCGGCCGCGGCGCCATGAGTCGAGCTGACACGCATGAGACTTCTCAGCGTCTGAATCGCTAGATTGCCATAAACTGCTGTTTTCACGAGGAATAATAGTATGGCCATTGTGCGTCGGGCGGTGGGCGCCGCCATCGCCGGTGGACGAAGGACGGCACGGCGGCTACCCTCTCGAAAGCCGCGATGGTTGGGCGGCAGGCGCTGGGAGTCGTTGCCGTTGGGAAGAATTGCTTCGTGGACGATGGCGCTCGTTCTCACTGTCGTCGCCGTGTGTGTCGGAGCCGGCGCCACGCTTGCCCAGACTTCGCCCGACCCGGCTTCGCCCTCGGCCTTGCCTTCAAAAGAAATATCGGTCGGGATAAAGGAGGCACCGCCTTTCGCGTTCAAGCTGCAGGACGGCAGTTGGTCCGGATTGAGCATCGACCTCTGGCAGAAAATGGCAGGGCGGCTCAATCTTCGCTTCCGCTATGCCGAAGTGCCGACTGTGCAGGACCAGATCGATGGCATTGTCAGCGGCAGGTTCGATGTGGCGATGGCCGCGATCACGGTCACTGCCGACCGCGAAAAGGCCGTCGATTTCACGCAACCCTTTTTCTCGACCGGGCTCGGCATCGCGACACCGCTCAACAATCAACCGTCCTGGCGGCCGGTGCTGCATGCGCTGACCTCGTTCGGCTTCCTGCAGGCGGTACTGGCGCTGATCGTCATATCGGTCGTCGTCGGCGTTCTGATCTGGATGTTCGAACGCCGGCACAATGACGATTTCGGTGGCGGCATCGCCAAGGGCCTGTTTTCCAGCATGTGGTGGTCGACTATCGCCGCGACACAGGCCAGCACCGGCGACTTCGGCCCGCGCACCGTGCCGGGACGGGTGCTGGCCGCGATCTGGATGATGGGATCGATCATTGCGATCGCGGTGTTTACTGCGGGCGTCACATCGGTGCTGACGATAACGCAGATGGAAGGAATGGTGCAGGGCGAGGGCGATCTTGCCGCGGTCAGGGTCGGCGCGGTGCAGAGCTCGTCGACGGCCTCCTATCTGGATTCGACCCAGATACGCCATCAGGATTTTGCCTCCGTCAAGGAAGGCCTCGATGCGCTGCGTGCCGGCAAGATCGATGCGCTGGTTCACGACAAACCACTGCTTAGCTGGCTGGTGGGGCAGAACTACGCGACGAGCCTCCAAGTTCTCGACGCGACCTTCGACCACCAGCAATATGCTATGGCGCTGCCGCTCGGCAGCCCGTTGCGCAAGCCACTCGATGTCGCCTTGCTACAGACCGTCGAAAGCGATTGGTGGAAGCAGGCCGTTTTCCAGTATCTGGGCT
>NZ_RZQG01000852.1:0-2507 GCF_003998635.1 Mesorhizobium sp. M7D.F.Ca.US.004.03.1.1 | reverse complement strand
CCTCTACACTGTTAGGCGCGCGAATAGTTCAGTCGATAATTCACCTCGTCTCCACGAGCCAGGTCGCAGTCAGTCTCAGGTTCACGGCGTTCGCAGTGCAAATGGTAATTGGTGCGTATTGGTCCTGGGCGCTGTTGAGGTGAAAATGCTGCCGTCCGAAGCCGGCGGCCCGTGGCGCATTGCGCGGGAGCCGAAGAATGGGCGTCCGACTCGGTAACTATGCCGTGTTCTCAGCCTGGGCTTTTTCGACTGTGGCCCGACTATCCGCACTTGCGCTTCGGACACCCGGTTGATCAACAAATTCGGAACAAAGCAGCACAGGCTGCGTTTTTTCAGAGACGAGGTCCATCCGTTCAACCGACCGCGTTTGAAGTGGGCAAGAGAGTGCTCTTTAGACGCCGAAATCCTGATGGTCTCTTCGAGCGATTGCGCATTTATATGTGGCCGCGCCGCTCCTTCTCGCGATCGTTTCAGTACGTTTCAAAGCGTATCCTCCGTCTGAACGCCACTCCAAACGCCGTCGCGGCGGGGGTGGCGGCTGGGGTTTTCGCGTCTTTCTTTCCACTAGGTTCCCATTTCGCCATTGCCGCCATCGTGTGCTGGCTGATTTCAGGAAACATGGTGGCGGCAGGGCTTGGAACATTTGTCTTTGGCAATCCGCTGACCCTCCCGTTTGTTGTGGGAGCGACTTGGGAGACCGGCAAGATCATGCTGCACGGCCACATGCAAAGTCACGAACGGCCAGCCCATCTGAGTGAGATGTTGCAGACCCTTTCCATTTCGCAATTGTGGGCACCAGTCTTAAAGCCCATGCTGTGCGGTGCGGTGCCACTCGGGCTGATTTTTGGCCTGTTGTTCTATGGCATCACCCGCTATGGCATGACAGCCTTCCGCGAACAGAGGCGCAAGCGACTGGCAAAAAAGGGTAGCCTGCTCCAGCAACAGGAGGACATCGTGTTGTCACCCCCTCTGCCCACTCGACATCGCCGTTCTGGAGGGTGAATTGCGGGTAGGGCAGCTGTAGAAATGGGTCCGCTGGTCGGCAATATCGCCGCTATAAGTGCTTCCCTACAATTGGCGGCCCGGATATCTGGAGCCTTCGTCATGATTCCTCGCCGCACTGTTATTGATGTACGCGCCACCCTGTCTGTTTGGCGCGATGTCAGGCCGATAGACGCTCATGAAGCTCTCTATACAGACAGCGCTATCTAAAGGCGGACGCTTCGCCGGAGGCAACTGGGCGGCGGCAACGCGTACCCAGTCAGTCGTCCGGTTTGCGAAACTGGGTTGGAAAGCGGTCTTCACGGGACTACCGGCTAATCGAGGAAGAGGCGAACGCTGGGACCTTCCTACCCATTTCGACCGCCGCTAGGCGCAGAGGATCTCCATCCGGGACTCTACCCGATAATTTTGTCGTTCGACGCTTGGTTAGAGAAGCGCAGATCAAAGAAGAGCAGGCTCACGAGCTCATCGCCTTATTGGGGTACTGAGCGTCGCTTATTCGAGAAGCCCGCTTATGACCAGAAACCGCTAATCGCACATCGGCCAGCTAGACGGCGTCAAACCGAAAGCTTGGCTCACCAACGTCCTTGTTCGCATTGCCGACGGCCGCCCGATCAACCGGGTCGGAGAACTGTAGCGCGACCCCGCACCCGTGGGCGACCATGCTATTTCGAAACTAGACGAACATCATGACGATGATCGCGCCGATGACGATCAAGACAAGGCCGCCGATCAGCATGGGCAACAGACTGTTATCCGGGTCTATACCAGACTCAAACTGCCTTGTTATCGACTTATCGCTCTTCTTTGGTTCAGCCATAGCTCGTCTCCATGCGAGGAAAATCGGCATGCGTCCGGTCGAGGTAACGCCTACGTAGGTGAATGTGGCGACTGTCTGCTCCGTCCTCAGATCGATCCGGCGACAAGATGGTGCGGCTCTTAATCCTTAGCGGCGCAACATTTTGTCTCCGATCGTAAAGAGATGTCGACCTTACACACCGCCTCGCGCTGCGCCGGAAGTTTGCGGTGGCAGCGGCCCGCCGAAGAAATGTTGAGGCAGCAGTGCGACGTCGGCGAGCGTGTAGCGGTCAAGAGTGCTCTGGAAAGAGGCAATCGCTTCGCCAAACATGCTTGAAAGCTTGCAGGAGCCGGTGAGCACACATTGGTTTCCAGTCGCAAAGCATTCCACAACCGCGAAATCCGGCTCGGTCAGCCGGATGACATCGCCGATTCGGATCATCTCGGGCCGGAGCCCCAGGACGAGACCGCCGGAACGGCCGCGGACCGCCTTCAGGTAGCCGCCGCGTGTCAGCGTATTGGCCACTTTGTTGAGGTGTGTCTTCGACACCTTGAAGGTGCGAGCCGTCTCCTCGATCGTGATCAAGCGATCGCTGGCGGAGGCCGCGTACATCAACATCCTCAAAGCATAGTCCGAGAAGTTGGTCAGCCTCACCGGTGGTTCCTCTCTTTGGTTGGCGTGCTGTTACGGAAATCGCTAGAAAACC
>NZ_RZQG01000851.1:0-2511 GCF_003998635.1 Mesorhizobium sp. M7D.F.Ca.US.004.03.1.1 | reverse complement strand
TCGGCTCCATGCCGGTGCCGACGAACGGCGCCTCGGCGCGCACCAGCGGCACGGCCTGACGCTGCATGTTCGAGCCCATCAGAGCGCGGTTGGCGTCGTCGTTTTCCAGGAACGGGATCAGGACCGCGGCCACCGACACCATCTGCTTGGGCGAAACGTCCATCAGATCGACGTTTTCGCGCGGCGCCATCATCACTTCGCCGGCGCTGCGGCAAATGACGAATTCGTCGACGAAACCACCGTTCTTGTCGAGCTCGGCGTTGGCCTGCGCGACATGGTGCTTGGCCTCTTCCATCGCCGAGAGATAGACGACGTCATTGGTCAGCTTGCCGTCGACGATCTTGCGGTACGGGCTCTCGATGAAGCCGTACTTGTTGACGCGCGCGAAAGTGGCCAGCGAGTTGATCAGACCGATATTCGGGCCTTCCGGCGTTTCGATCGGGCAGATACGGCCGTAATGCGTCGGGTGCACGTCGCGCACCTCGAAACCGGCGCGCTCGCGGGTCAGACCGCCCGGTCCAAGCGCCGAGAGGCGACGCTTGTGGGTGATCTCCGACAGCGGGTTGGTCTGATCCATGAACTGCGACAGCTGCGAGGAACCGAAGAACTCGCGCACGGCGGCAGCCGCCGGCTTGGCGTTGATCAGGTCCTGCGGCATGACCGTGTCGATCTCGATCGAGGACATACGCTCCTTGATCGCGCGCTCCATACGCAGCAGGCCGACGCGGTACTGGTTTTCCATCAGCTCGCCGACCGAACGCACGCGACGGTTGCCGAGATTGTCGATGTCGTCGATTTCGCCCTTGCCGTCGCGCAATTCGACCAGCGTCCTGACCACGGCCAGGATGTCGTCCTTGCGCAGCACGCGCACGGTGTCCTCGGCCTTGAGCTCGAGACGCATGTTCATCTTGACGCGGCCAACGGCCGACAGATCGTAGCGCTCTGAGTCGAAGAACAGCGAGTTGAACATGGCTTCGGCGGTTTCAAGCGTCGGCGGCTCGCCGGGGCGCATGACACGATAGATGTCGAACAGCGCGTCCTGGCGGCTCTCGTTCTTGTCGACGTTGAGCGTGTTGCGGATATAGGCGCCGACATTGACGTGGTCGATGTCGAGAACCTTGATCTCGTCTTCGCCGGTACCGAGCAGAACCTTCAGCGTCTTCTCGTCGATCTCGTCGCCGGCCTCGAGGAAGATCTCGCCGGTGCCGTAGTTGACGATGTCCTCGGCAAGATAGTTGCCGAGCAGATCCTCGTCGGTCGCCTTGATCGCCTTCAGACCCTTTTCGCCAAGCGCCCTTGCCTGGCGTGCGGTGATCTTCTTGCCAGCCTCGACGACGACTTCGCCCGTATCGGCATCGACCAGGTCGCCGACAGCCTTGAGGCCGCGGAAACGCTCGACGTTGAACGGAATGCGCCAATGGTCGCCGGCGCGCTTGTAGGTGATCTTGTTGTAGAAGGTCGACAGGATCTCTTCGCCGTCCATGCCGAGCGCCATCAGCAGCGACGTCACCGGAATCTTGCGGCGACGATCGATGCGGGCGTGCACGACGTCCTTGGAATCGAACTCGATGTCGAGCCACGAACCGCGATAGGGAATGACGCGCGCGGCAAACAGAAGCTTGCCCGACGAGTGCGACTTGCCCTTGTCATGGTCGAAGAAGACGCCCGGCGAACGGTGCATCTGCGAAACGATGACGCGCTCGGTGCCGTTGACGATGAAGGTACCGTTCAAGGTCATGAGCGGCATGTCGCCCATGTAGACGTCCTGCTCCTTGATGTCCTTGATGGACTTGGCGCCGGTATCCTCGTCGATATCGAACACGATGAGGCGCAGCGTCACCTTAAGCGGCGCGGCATAGGTGAGGTCGCGCTGACGGCATTCGTCAACGTCGAATTTCGGTCCTTCGAACTCGTACTTCACGAACTCCAACATCGAGGAGCCGGAAAAATCGGAGATCGGGAAGACCGACTTGAAAACGGCCTGCAGTCCCTCGTCCGGACGCCCACCCTTGGGCTCCGCCACCATCAGGAACTGGTCATAGGATGCCTTCTGAACCTCGATCAGGTTCGGCATCTCCGCAACTTCCGGGATCTTTCCGAAGAACTTGCGTACGCGTCTGCGGCCATTGAAAGTCTGGGTCTGGGCCATCGTCGCTCCTTAGCTCTAAACTCGGGACGAGCCTCGCCGCGGCTCGCCTTGCATGCTGGGCCACCTTGGCGGCAACCCTCTGTCTGTTTTCCCGGCGCCTGTCGGCGGCCGGCTAGAACGGGAGAAAACCCGTTTCCTGAAGGCCGGTTTTCGGCCCTCAGGAAAGAGGTTCTCGTACGTCTCGCGCTGCGCGTGCTCCCTTCCAGCGAAGGGAGTGGCGGAGGGCGCGGGGCCGCCCGCCGCTTTTACGCTTACTTCAGTTCGACCTTGGCGCCGGCTGCTTCCAGCTGGGCCTTGAACTTGTCAGCGTCGGCCTTGGAAACGGCTTCCTTGACCGGCTTCGGAGCCGCTTCGACCAGATC
>NZ_RZQG01000850.1:0-2511 GCF_003998635.1 Mesorhizobium sp. M7D.F.Ca.US.004.03.1.1 | reverse complement strand
ACATCGCGAGTGCACCCGCATGTGAATGCCATTCCTGAGCGCGCGGCCGCTGGCCACGACTGTACCCCCACCCATTGTATCCACTGTTTGATGCTCCGCCTTGCAGAAGATGTGCAATGCGGGTCTTACAATGGATGGCAGTTTCGGTTCGATGTGAGCAGCCGCAACTTAGGTTGTTTTACAAAGCACGCATCCACAAAGTCGCGAAAGTGACGTCCGACAGGACCGGCCATTCGTCGCCTGCCAGCATATTGCAGATCGGACCAGATACCCGTCGGTTTGCGCATGTTTCGAATCCTCCGGGAGAGGCTTGGCTATCGTCAGCCTCAAGTTCAGTTCGAGGCCGCAAACAGCCACAAGACCATGGGACCCACGTTGGAATCTTGCTATTGCCGTTTGTCTTTGCGCTTGCAGGCACCGGCTGGTCTCCTGCCTGGTTTGAACGCACTGTCGCTACGCGTCCTCTGGTCCGCACCTTCTTCGTCAAGTTCCACCGATTGGACGATCTTGCAGCATATGGCGCTGTTCACGGCCACCCGCGAATCCGACCAATGCCAACATCATGCAACATATGTTTAGCATGTTGGAATTTAAGCACAGGCACGGGCAAAGCTATCGGTACTGACCCCCATGGCCGTCCGAGGAAAATTCCTTGAGCCCTCTTAGTTTTCTTCAGCTGGTTGGCTTTGGAGCATCGGGATGGGGCGATTCGCTGCTGGTCGGCACCTTGGCTACCATTGTCGCGGCCACCGTATCGATCGCAGTCGGAGTAACTTTGGGCGGTTGCGGCGCCTGGGCGAAAATCCAAGGTAATGCCGTCGTCCATGGTATCGCCCGAACTTATACCACCATAATCCGTGGCACTCCCGAATTGCTCATCGTCTTCGTCGTTTATTTCGGGGGCAGCGCCGCCGCCGGCGGCATCGCGGGAATGTTTGGGAGTTCTGGCTTTGTGAGCTTCCCAATTTTCCTTGCCGGCGTTGTGGCTATTGGTTGTATCTCCGGTGCACAGCTTACCGAAGTGTTTCGTGGCGCATTCGGCGCTGTCGACAAGGGCGAGATCGAGGCCGCTCGTGCACACGGAATGTCTGGTTGGCTACTGTTCATTCGCATTGTCGCTCCCCTCACATTGCGTCACGCCTTGCCCGCAATCGGAAACGTTTGGCTGAGTGTTCTGAAGGACACATCCTTGCTGGCAGCGATCGGCATGGCGGAGTTGATGCGATATGCCCAGGTGGCAGCCGGCTCGACCCACCGGCCTTTCGATTTTTATATTGCCGCCGCCATACTCTATTTCGCCGTATCAAATGTTTCTGGCGTCGCCTTATGGTATGCAGAGAAACGTTATGCACAAGGCGTCAAGTAAGACAATGGATTTTCCGTTCATATACGGCACCATGGTCCGCCTGCTAGGGGGGTTGCCACTTACGATAGTATTGAGCGGTGGCGCTATCTGCATTGGCGCGGTCCTTGGGTTGATACTTGCTCTGCTCAGACTTTCCGGTAACAAGATTCTATCGTTACTATCGATGATATACACTCAGTCCATTCGCAGTGTTCCACTTCTCGTTCTTTTATTTCTAATTTACTACGGGCTAAGTCAATTTCAGCTGATTCGAGGAAATACGGTTCTCTGGGCGTTTTTCAGGGAGCCTTTTTGGTGCGCGTTGCTCGCAATGAGTATCAACGCGTCAGCCTATGCAGCAGAAATTATCAGGGCTGGTTTGTTGTCTGTGCCCGACGGGGAGGTCGAGGCCGGCAGATCGGTGGGTATGTCCGGCGTCCTGCTGTACCGGCGCTGCATCTTGCCCGCGGCGATCCGCCAGGCGCTTCCAGCCTACGGCAACGAGGTCGTTACCATGATCAAGGCGACCTCGCTGGCCTCCTTGGTAACGCTTTATGAGATTACCGGAATCGCCTCGGAGATCGCCTCACAAACCTATCGCCCAGTTGAAGTATTTGTCGGCGCCGGGTTCATCTATCTTGCCATCAATTTCACTCTCACCCAAGCGCTCCTTTTCATCGAGGAGAAGCTCACTCCTGATCGCAAGGGCGACCACACCGCCAAGGTGTCGCCGATGTCAGCCGCATGAAGGGGTGTTGATTTCCAGTAGGAACTGACCCGGTATTTCCACCGAGATTTGACCCGCCTTTTATGTATGTTTCGGGTCTGGTGTGGTGGTCAAGTTCCTGTTTTTCTCCTTCGCGTTTTTCGGCTCATGAGCTGAGCTGTTCTTGAAGCGGAAGCTGTCGTTTCCGGTTTCGAGGATGTGGCAGTGATGCGTTAGCCGGTCGAGCAGCGCCGTGGTCATCTTGGCATCGCCGAAGACGCTGGCCCATTCGCTAAAGCTGAGGTTGGTGGTGATGATGACGCTGGTGCGCTCGTAAAGCTTGCTCAGGAGGTGGAAGAGCAACGCGCCGCCTGATGCGCTGAACGGCAGATATCCAAGTTCGTCGAGAATGACGAGATCGGAATGCACTAGCCGATTGGCGATTTGACCGGACCGATCC
>NZ_RZQG01000084.1:0-12114 GCF_003998635.1 Mesorhizobium sp. M7D.F.Ca.US.004.03.1.1 | reverse complement strand
TTCCGCCCGTGTTCCTGCAAGCCGGCGCCGACGAGACGCTGGTCGACGAAAGCCGCATGTTCGCCGAGCGCGCCAGGCAGGCCGGGGTCGAGACACGGCTCGACGTCTTCGAGGGCATGCTGCATTCCTTCCAGATGATGGCCGGCCGGGCGCCGGAAGCCGACGACGCGATCGGCCGCTTCGCCACCTGGGTGCGGCCGAAACTGGGCTTGCCGGCCACCCGTGACAAGGCCGCCGGCGACAAAGCGGCGTGAGTATGCGCCGGCTGGTCGTATCGCGATTCGTGCTTGTGGATGTGCCGCGCCTGCGCGATGCTGCGGCGACGCTGACCGACGTGCCGCGATGAACCAGCAGATCCGCAAATCCCGTGAAACGAGGCAAGGCATGCAGCCGCGCCTCGACCCCGAGGGCCTGTTCGACCGGCGCTATGCCGCGTTCCTGGGGACGGTTTCGCATCTGCGTATCAAGCTGCACCGTTACTGCGCGCGCATGATCGGTTCGGCCCTCGATGGCGAGGACATCATGCAGGAGGCGCTGTTCGAGGCCTATCGCAAGATCGAACGGCTCGACGATGCGCAGGCGCTGCGGCCCTGGCTGTTCCGCATCGCCCACAACCGCTGCATCGACTTTATCCGCAACCGCCAGGCGCGACAGCGGGCCGAGGCCGGCTTTGCCAGCGACGACATCGTGCTGCCTGTCGAGCCCGCCGGTCCCGGCGCCGGCCGCGCCATCGAGCGGCTGGTCGTGCACCTGCCGCCGAAGGAGCGCGCCTGCGTGCTGCTCAAGGATGTCTTCGACCATTCGCTTGAGGAGATCGCCGAGCTGGTCGGCTCGACATCAGGTGGCGTCAAGTCGGCGCTCAATCGTGGGCGTGCCAAGCTCGCCGCCTTGCCGGCGCAACCGGGCGCGGCACCCGCACACGACCCCGAACTGGCGCGGCTGCTCGGCCGCTATGTCGAATTGTTCAACAAGCGAGACTGGGACGGGGTGCGGGCGCTGACCAGTGCCGATGCGCGGCTGCGGGTCTCGGATTGCTACAACGGCCTGCTGTCAGGCTCGCCCTACTTCATCGAATATGAGCGCAGCGAGCTGCCTTGGCGCATGCGGCCAGGCGTGATCGAAGGGGAGATCGTGCTGGTCCTCGACAGGCGGCATAGCGAGGAATGGCTGCCTGCGTATCTGGTGCGGATCCATGCCGATGGCGGCGTCATCGACCGCATCGCCGACTATTATGCGTGTCCGTGGATCCTGGAGATGGTCTTTGCCGACGTAGGACGAAGTGCCTCTCCTCCGTAACCCTCACTTCGCATCATGAAAAATGATACCGACGGTGTGGCGCATGCCTGAGCGCAAGCGGCTGACGCCGTGGCGCAGGTTGACGCGGTAGTTGCCTCTGGTTCCCTGCACCGGCCGGTTGTGGACGGCGAAGGCCACGGCGTCGCCCTGGCGCAATGGCACCACTTCGACGCGGCTCTGCATGCGCGGGCGCTGCTCGGTCAGCGCGAACTCGCCGCCGGTGAAATCCTGGCCCGGCTCGGAGAGCAGGATCGCCACCTGCAGCGGGAAGGCGAGGTCGCCATAGAGGTCCTGGTGCAGGCAGTTGAAGTCGCCAGGCACATATTGCAGCAGAAGCGGTGTCGGCCGCGTCTGGCCGGCGCTATGGCACTGGTCAAGAAACGCCGCATGCGTGGCGGGATAGCGCATGGCGATCGCCATACGCTCGTTCCACCGGTTGGCGACCGCGGCCAGCCTGGGATAAAGCGCGCTGCGCAACCCGCCGATGAGGTCAGGCAAGGGATAGCGGAAATAGCGATATTCGCCCTTGCCGAAGCCGTGCCTGGCCATGTGGATGTGACTGCGGAAATGCTGCTCCTGAGGGTAGAGGCCGGCGATCTGCCGGCACTCTTCGGGCGACAGCAGCTTTTCAATTACCGCGCATCCGAAGCCGTCGAGTTCGGTGGCAAGGGCCGGCCAGTCGTAACCGGCAATGCGTGTCTCGGCAGCTTCGACCACCGATGCGGCAACCTTGGTATGGGCGTTCATATCGCAGCCTCCTTGTTAAGCAGAGCGCGCTTGCGCTCGACGCCCCAGCGATAGCCCGACAGCGTGCCGTCGGCGCGGACAACGCGGTGGCAGGGAATGCCGAGCGCAATCGCGTTGGCCGCACAGGCGGTCGCCACGGCACGGGTGCCGTTCGGTTGGCCGAGACGCCGGGCCAGAGCGGTGTAGGTGATGGTGGCGCCGCACGGGATGGTGCGCAGCGCGGCCCAAACCTGTTGCTGGAACGGCGTGCCGTGGCGCATGTCGAGCGGCAGGTCGAGGCCGACGCTGGGCGTCTCGATGAAGCGCGCGATTGCCGCGAGATCGTTGCGCAGCGTTGTTTTGTCCTCGACCAGCGCCTTGCCGGGGAAGCGGTCGCCAAGGTCCTGCTCCAGCGCCTCGGCGTCCGAGCCGATCAGGATGGCGCAGACGCCGATATCGCTGCGCGCCGCCAGGATGTTGCCAATCGGGGATTCGCCGATGGCGTAGGCGATGGTGTCCAGGGCATTGTGGACGGTCGCCGCTGCGGTCATTTGAGTTCGCATGAGGTTCATTGCCTTCACTCCTTTGTCTGTGCCTGAACCCTACAGAGACGGCTTATCGCGCTCACTCCGATGCTTGCTTTCAAATTCGAAAAGGTAGGTGCTCATGCCACGCGGGTGACATCGAACTCTCCAAGCAGGAACACCTCGCCAGTCGACAGGCGCAACTCGATGTCGCCGCTCGTGATCAAGCTCCACTCGGCTTTGCCGTCATCGACCATCCGGCCGATGGCGGTCATCACCCGTGATTTCGCGTCAGGGGCGCGCCGGCGGCCGGCAGCTTGGGTCTGGGTGGTCGCATCGGGAGACCTTGCCATCGCGCGCATTGCCGGTCCTCGTCAGGCCCGCATTGACCGGTTGGCATGGCCGGACGCCGCCTCGCGGTCGAGCAGCGCGCGTTTGCGCTCCGCGCCCCAGGTGTAGCCGGACAGGGCGCCGTCTTTGCGGATCACGCGATGGCAGGGAATGGCGACGGCAAGGCTGTTGGCGGCGCAGGCGGCGGCGATGGCGCGGGTCGCCTTCGGCGCGCCGATGCGCTGCGCGATCTCGGCATAGGAAACCGTGTGGCCGACGGGGATGTCGCGCAATGCCTGCCAGACGCGCTGCTGGAAGGCGGTGCCGCGGACGTCGAGCGGCAGGTCGAGACCGAGCGCCGGCGCTTCCACGAAACCGACGACGCGGGCGACCAGCGCCTCATAGTCGCGGTCGCAGCCGATCAGCCGTGCCTTGGGGAAACGGTCCTGCAGGTCGCGCACCAGCGCGTCGGGATCGTCGCCGAGCAGGATCGAGGCGACGCCTTTTTGGCTGGACGCGACCAGGATGGCGCCGAGCGAGGATTCGCCGACGGCGAAGCGGATCTCCTCATGGGCGCCACCGGCGCGATAGCGCGTCGGCGTCATGCCGAGCATGAAGGTGGATTTCTCGTAAAAACGCCCGCTCGAATTGAAGCCGGCATCGTAGATCGCCGTCGTGACGCTGGCGCCGTCTTCCAGGCCCCGGCGGACCCTGGCGGCGCGGTGGGCGGCGGCATAGTCCTTCGGCGTCAGCCCGGTGACGGCCTTGAAGATTCGGTGGAAATAACCGGCGCTGCGGCCGGCGTCATCAGCCAGTTCAGCCAGCGACGGTTCTTCCTCGCTCTGCTCGATCCTGCGGCATGCCGCGGCGACCATTGCGGCGTTGCCGGCGTCGAGCGATGGGCCATCCGGGTTGCAGCGCCGGCACGGGCGAAAGCCGGTTGCCCTGGCCTGATCGAGCGTGCCGTGCAGCTGCACATTCCTGGGGTTGGCGCGCCGCGACGGGCAGGAAGGCCGGCAATAGACGCCGGTCGTTGCCACCGAATACCAGAATTCGCCGTCGGCCGATTTGTCGCGCGCAACGATGCGCGCCCAGCGCGGATCGTCGGCGACTTGCAGCGGCGCGGGGTGAAGATCCTTGGCCAGAGTGATGAACATGCCGCATTGAAGCCGCCAAAAGCCGGCCTCGCCACCCGTTTCCTGACAAGCGTCAGGAAAGTGCAAATCTGCCTTTCCCAATTTGGGAAAACACTCTTGTTCCCGATTTGGGAATTTGCTATATCAGGTCATGCAGATAATTGCCAAGAAGGCGCTGAAGGACTTTTGGGCCAAACACAATCAGGCCGAAGCTCCTTTGACGGCTTGGTATGTGGCTGTAGGCAATGCTGATTGGAAGACCCCGGCTGACGTTAAAGATGCGTTTGGAGCGACCGTTGATTTCGTCGGCGACAATCGCATCATTTTCGACATCGGCGGCAACAAGTACCGCCTGATTGTCCACGTCGCCTACAAGTTTCACCGTGTTCTGATCAAATTCGTCGGGACGCACAAAGAGTATGACAAGATTGATCCGGAGAAGGTGTGATGGAGAACATTCGACCCATTAAGACCGAAGCCGATTACGATTGGGCGATCGCCGAAATCACTAAATATTTCGAGAATGAGCCGGAGGTCGGCTCTCTCGAAGGTGACCGTTTCGACGTTCTCGCAACTCTGATCGAGGCTTATGAGGACAAGCACTATCCGATCGAAGCACCGGATCCCGTTGAAGCCATTCATTCGCACATGGAACTGTTCAACCTGTCGCGAAAGGCGCTGGCCGAGGTGATCGGATCATCGCCCCGGGCGACCGAGGTGCTGAACAGAAAGCGGGCGCTTACCCTGGATATGGTCTTCAAACTGAACAAGGAATGGAACATTCCTGCCGAAGTCCTCGTGCAACCCTATCACCTTGCAAATGACAGGGGCCGCAAGCGCGCCTAAGCCGTCGCCCGTGGTGCCTGATACCCTCGTTCCTAAGCCGCGCGCTTGGGTTCCACCGCGAACGGGCTGAGCCCGAGCCATGTCTGCATCTTCCTGCCGATGGCCTGGTCGCCGGTCAGGGCAACCTTCGCGCCGGCCTTCTCGACGGTCAGCAATCCCATCCAGATCGCCGTCATCGTGTGCAGGTCGGTCGAGACGTAAAGGTCGACATCGAAGCCCGGATCGTACCAGCACAGATCGACCTCGCCGTGCTTCTCGACGATGAGCCACCACGACCGTTTGGACGCCGGTAGCTCCTGATACAGGAATTGTATCACCGTGCGCCCCTCGGGCAGCGGCGAGGGGTTTAAGTTGCGCCGCATGTCCCACATCAGCAGCGACGGATCGAGGTTCTTCAGCGACAGTCGGGACTCGACCCATTTCTGCCCCCAGAAGCCCATTGCCTCGACGACCGGGCGCAAATCCCGGCCGGCTTCCGTCAGCCGATATTCGAATATCCCTTTTTCGCCCGGCACTTCCTTGCGCTCGACGATGCCGGCCAGTTCAAGTTCCTTCAGCCGTTGCGACAGAAGGGTCGGCGACATTTTGGGGACGCCGCGGCGCAGGTCGTTGAAGCGGGTCGAACCCGCCACCAATTCACGCATCAGCACCATCGTCCAGCGGGTGCACAGCACCTCGGCGGCCATCGATAGCGGGCAGAACTGTTTGTATCCGTGCTGGGTCATGATCTGTGTCCCTCCCTCGAAACTGGGCCGAACATTAGGCCTTCATGAATGAAGCGGCCAGTACGGAAACTGTACTGCCCCAGTACAGATCGCGGACTGGTTGGCTAGGGCCCTGCCATGCGAGCCCTTTGGCCGGTTGCACGGGATACCTTGTGCACCGCAACCAGGAGACTATCATGACCGCTTACGTTATCGCAGACATCAAGATAAACGACCCGCAGTGGGTGCCGGCCTATGCCGCCTCGGTGCACGACCTCGTCCACAAGCATGGCGGCAGGTATCTGTCGCGCAGCGGCAATGTGAAGACGCTCGAAGGCAAGCCGCTCGACACCACGCTGATCGCCCTGATGGCGTTCCCGTCAGAAGCGGCGGCCCGCGCCTTCACCAGCGATCCGGCCTATGCGCCCTTCGTTTCGGCCCGTCAGGGCGGCAGCGACAGCCGTTTCCAGATGATCGACAACACCGATCTGGCCGGAACGATCCCGTATCTGCCGAAGGGATGACCGGCATCCCTGGCATCGTTTTCGGGATCTCCAAGCAACAACAGCCACAGCGCTTGCCTGCCGGGCCTCCGTATTTTCGGCGGCCGGCCAGCTGGGCTTTTTCAAGAAGAATGGAATGAAGATGCTATCGAACTTTCACAACCGGCCAAATTTTCACTACAGGTTTGTCATGGCCGGGGCCATGCTGGCTGTCTGCACCACCTTCGCACAGGCGCATCAGGAAGCGGCCGCGCCGGCGTCCGGCCCCAATCCGCTGGCCGACAAGGTGCGGGCCGCCAACAGCCGGTTTCTCAACGTCAAGGCCGCTATATCAGAGGGCTATGCGCCGATTCCGTGCGCCAGCGGCATCACCGGCGGCGCCATGGGCATCCACTATGTCAACGGCCAGTATCTGAAGGACGACAAGATCGATATCGCCCGGCCTGAAGCGGTGATGTACGAGCCGATGGCTGACGGCACGCTGCAACTGGTGGCGGTCGAATACATTACCTCGAAGGGGCCGGCGTCGCTGGACGGACAGCTGTTCAATTTCAACAGCGCGCCCAACCGCTACGGCCTGGGTGAGTTTTACGAACTGCATGTCTGGGCCTGGAAGGGCAACCCGACCGGCACTTTCGCCGACATGAACCCGAAAGTGTCATGTGAGCACGCGATGGCGCCGAGCCAGTAAGCAATGAAGCCAGGCGGCGCCAATGCCGCCTGGCATTCTCCCGAGTCAGTCGGAACGCTCCCGCCTAGCGCCCCGCTTTGGGCGAGACAATCGTTGAAGGCCAGGCCGGTGTGTGTGCCGCTGCCGCTCCTCGCGGCGTCAGAAGGATACGGTCATCATGCCGCTTGATCTGGAATCGCCAATCCCACCTCGCTGATGGTATCCCGGCTCGCTTGCGGCAAGACGAAGCGTCCCGTCACATACCAGAGCAGGGACACGACAAGGATCGAGAGATAGCCATCCACGGCATAGTGCCAGCCGGTGTAAACCGAGCTGAACAGGATGAAGGTTGCGAAGGACCAGCCGGCGATTGCCCACCGGCGGCCGAATCCGGCCAGGAAGAGTGCGTTGAGCGTGGCGATGGCGACATGCATGCTTGGCATGGCGGAGATGCCGCCGCCCAGTTCCGGGCGGCCACTCTGGTAGGCTGCAAGCAGATAGTCGGCATAGACATGGACCGACGCGGCGTAGCTATTCTGCGCCAGGGCGGTTCGCAGCGCGGCAAACCGGTCACCGCCGTAGAACTGGTCGTGGAATATCGGGCCGGTGGACGACAGCAGGGTCGCAAGTACGGTGCCGCACAGGATCGTGGTCAGCGCGAACGCCCACAGATAGCGCAAGCGGCTGACCGGATTGTTCCAGAAGGCGACGAAGAGCACCGTGCCGAACCATTGCACGAGCCAGCCATATCCATAGCCGGCGAAAATGACGGCCGAGACCGGTCCGGGAACCACGCTGTGCGTCCATGTCCAGGGATCGACGCCATGCAGCCGAAGATCAAGCTCCGCCAGGGCACGGTCGGCGTAGAACGGCACCGTGTCCGGGATGGCGACCTTCAAGGTGGTGAAGGCGGTGACGCCGAGAAAGAACAGAAGGATAACGGGCGCGGCTGTCAGCCAACGCTGCCCGAGTATGTCGAGGATGAACCTCGTCGGGGTATGTCGGGCAAATGCCAGCCCCGCCACACCAAGGCCAGCCGCCAGAAGCGTGGGCAGGAAGAAGGCGAACGGCTCGGCATAGGATTGCGCCAGATGCAGGTAGCGATCCGGCTGCAGGCAAAGAGCGGTCAAGGCATAGGTCAGACACAAGGCAACCAGCAACCAGCCGCTCCTGGTTGTCGCGATGTCCAGGTCAAGGATTGCAGCTGGGCGGCGATTGTCGCCGCGCTGACCGGTGTGCTCACTCATGGAAGGACATCCCGCCAGCTGCCCAGAAGATTGTTATGGGGTATTTCGCAGATGATGTATTACCATTCAGTTACACCTGTTCCAAAGTAGAGTATTAAATATTAGATAGGTATAATTCATTATTTGTTGGCAATGATCTGTTTACGAAAATGCTACGCGGTTACGCGCAGGCATCATTCGTCGCCTTTCGAGGCTTTCAACGGTTACAGGCTG
Organism: Mesorhizobium sp. M7D.F.Ca.US.004.03.1.1; assembly: GCF_003998635.1. Lineage (NCBI taxonomy): Bacteria > Pseudomonadati > Pseudomonadota > Alphaproteobacteria > Hyphomicrobiales > Phyllobacteriaceae > Mesorhizobium > Mesorhizobium sp. M7D.F.Ca.US.004.03.1.1. Next base: position 3,919 of record NZ_RZQG01000084.1, on the reverse strand, counting down.
CCTGTCGTCGGGTTTCGGCTACGATTGAGAGAGGGAGGGCCATCGCCTGGTGGCGATGGCCCCTTTCCATCATGCGGCTCGATCAGGCGGCTTTGATCAGGCCGAGCTGGGTGAGGGCGGCGACGCCGTCATCGAGCCCGATCTCCTCGACGATCCTGCCGTTGACCACCTTCAGCACAGTGGTGCCGGTAAAGCGCATGGTGCGGCCGGTGGCAGCCGGCAGCGAGCCGGCGAGGAAATCGCCGAAGGCGGGGCCGGTATGCGTGCCGCCGCCCTCCCACTGGCCGACGACATAGTCGCCCTCGGCAATCAGGTCGGCCGTGGCCCAGAAGTTGAGGTCCGGGAAGGCGTTGCGGAAGTCGGTCATGAAGGCCTTGATGTCGTCGCGGCCGCGGCGCGGCTCGTGCAGCGAGTATTTCAGCAGCATGTCGGGTGCTGCGATGTCGTCGACGACGGACAGATCGCAGGTTTCACCCCAGAAGTCGGTGAACCATCTAACGACGACGGCCTTGTTGTCTTCTTGCTTGGTCATTGGGAGGTCCTCTTGTGTTTGCACGGAGAGATCACCGGATTGGCCGGTGACCTGGAGCAAGCAGTAGGACGATCAGGCGGGTGCAAAACTCCGGTTCTTGCCGGCCAATCGAAAGGCGACAGGACCTAGGCTATCCGACTCGCGCCGGAAGCGAGCGGTGAACACCGTGACCAAGCAGCGGTTCAAGTGCCGCTCAGCATTTTGCAACACTTTGCCTCCAGAAAGCTGTCGATGAAAACGGCGCTCGCCCTCCTGTTGCTTTTACCTGCCCCGGCCGTTGCCGGGCAGTGCTACATGAGTGAAAATCATCCGGGCTGGAAGGTCATAGTCGATGACGGGCCGGGCTTGCCGCATGAAATGAGCTGGTCGCGAAGCGATGGCTTCAACCAACGGCTTCGCTACGAGAGCGCGCGTCCGGGCGAGGCGCCGCGTTTCGTCATCGGCAGTACCGACGACGAAAGATTCAGCATCGGTTTTGTCGGAGAGCCCATGGTACTTGATGGTGAACTCTACAGGCCGGGCTGCCCATAATCTGGCAATGCCGGGTCGCCACTCTCGGCCGGCCTTCCAACGGTAACTGTTTCTTCTCTGGTTTTGCTGCAGATTGCCGCGTGGCGGGGGAATGAGCGAAACAGACGATGGCGCGTCAGGACAAGAAAAATCGCAATGGAACGTTCTGGGCGAAGGCCCTGGAACGCGCCCATCTTGGCGTCTGGGATTGGGATCTTGCGACCGGCGACTGCTTCTATTCCGCGACCTGGGCGCGGATGCTGGGCTATGATGAAGGCGAACTTGCCAACGCCAGCGACCTGTGGCTGCAGCTGACCCATCCCGATGATCGCGAACGGGCGCTGGCCAGCGGCGACCGCCACATTGCCGGACAGACGGATGCCATCGAGACCGAGCTCAGGCTGAAGCACAAGCAGGGCCACTGGGTGTGGGTGCTCGATCGCGGCGGCATCGTCGAGCGTGACGCTTCCGGAAAGCCGCTCAGGCTGATGGGCGTGCAGACCGACATCACCAAGCAGAAGGCCGCCGAAGCCGAGCTCGAGCAGGTCAATGTGCGCTTCCGGCTGGCACTCGCCGCCAGTGGCACCGGCATCTGGCACTACGACATCGCCACCAACAAGAGCTATTGGGACTCCCGCACCAGAGACATATTCGGCCTCGTCGCCGATACCGACGAGGTAACCGCCGACCTATGGCATACTTTCCTGCACCCCGACGACAGGGAAGTCACCGAGCAGGCGCATTTGCCGACACCCGGCTCGGACCGAGTTACCGCTTCGCAATACCGCATCATCAAGCGCGACGGCGAGATACGCCATGTCGAATCTCTGGTGCGCTTTATCGCCATTGCCGGTGCGGCTGGCCAGGTTCTTGGCACGGTGCGCGACATCACCGAGGAAAAACTGCGTGAGCAGGAGCTAGCCTATGCCGCCCGTCACGATGCGCTGACCGGCCTGTACAATCGCTCCGCCTTCGATCGGCTGCTCGCTGACCATATCGCGGCGGGTGCGCCGCTGGCTGTGTTCTATGTCGATCTTGATTACTTCAAGGCGCTCAACGATTTTGCCGGCCACGCTGCCGGCGACCTGGCGCTGAAGAGCGTTGCCGCCGGCATCCGCGCCTGCCTGCCGCCGGCAGCACACGCGGCGCGGCTGGGTGGCGACGAATTCGCGCTGCTGGTGCCGCATTGCGATGCCGCACAGGCCGAGAGGATCGCCGCTGCGGTGCTTGGCGCGGTGCGCGAGGCCGATCTCGGCGCGGCCGCGTCGACACGCAAGCTGGCGGCTTCGATCGGCATCGCCTTCGTTGATGACGCCAACACGACGGTGGCTGACGCGCTGGCCTGCGCCGACGACGCCTGCTACGCAGCCAAGGCCGCCGGGCGCAACCGTTTTGCCGTCTTCTCCACCGAGACGGCATCGGGTTCCGGCGGGCTGAACGCGGCGCGTGTCGCCGCCGACACCGTCGATGCCATGGAAGACGGGCGGCTGAAACTGTTCGGCCAGGAAATCCATCTGCTGGGCCGGCCCTGGCAGGAAAGCCGCCATGTCGAAGTGCTGGCCAGGCTCGTCGCACGCAACGGCCGGCTGGTGCCGCCTGGCGAGTTCATTCCGGTGGCCGAGCGCTTTGGTATCGCGTCGCGGCTCGACCGCTGGATCATCCGCACCGCGCTGTCGCGGCATGGTGCTGCCTTGCGCTCGGGTGCATTGACGCTCGGCTTCAACCTGTCGGCGCAGACGCTGAGCGATCCGCAGCTGTGGGACTTCGTCGACAGTGTCATCGAAGAGACCGGGGCGCCGCATTCGGGCATCGGCTTCGAGATCACCGAAACCGCCGCGGTCACCAATTTCGACGCCGCCGAACAATTCGTGCGCAAGGCGCGCGAGCGGCACTGCCGGGTCAGCCTCGACGATTTCGGCGCCGGCATGAGCTCGTTCGAGTATCTCAGGCGCTTTCCCGTCGACACGATCAAGATCGACGGTTCCTTCATCGAGCACATCACGCAAAGCCGCTTCGACCGCGAGATCGTGCTGGCCATCACCAGCATCGCCCGCAGCCTCGGCTGCGACGTGGTCGGCGAGAAGATCGAACGGCAGGACACGCTGGCGATGTTGAGCGACATGGGCGTCGCCTTCGGCCAGGGGTTTTTGCTGCACCGGCCGGAGCCGCTGGAGCAAATTGTCGTGCGCGCGGCAGGGGCAGAGACGGCCCGTAAGGCATCGTGATTCCGGATGTATCGAGATTCAGGCCGGGCCGGTTGGCCTGACCTGAATCTCAACATGTTCTATCCGGTTCGCCGCGCCGTTGATTGCGGAAACTCCAGCACTCCAGAATCGGATGGCCTGTGCTGCGCTTCCGCCACTGTTTCGATCAACAGATCGAGGGCGTCACAGGCCGTGCGGCTCGTCTCGTCATTGCCTTGCAGATAGTGATAGGCGCGTTCGAGGTGGATGCGGGCGGCTGAAAAATCGCTGGTCAATGGTCTCTCCATTATCCCACCCTAAAATACCTTGCCGGAGGCGAGGGAACGCCGGGTAAATATCCACATGCGGCTTTTATTCAAATGCCACAGAAGGAAGGTACGGCAGTGATGCGCTGTCAGGAGAGACGCGGCCCAACTCTTTGCCATGCCGTGCCGCGCGGCTAGACTGTGCCTCCCTGTCGGAGGTGAGACCGATGATCGTCCAGGCCTGCATCAACGGCGCACGTTCGCGCGATTTTCATCCCCAGTTGCCGCTGGCCGCCGAGACGATGGCCAGCGATGCCGCCGCCTGCGTCACCGCGGGTGCCGCCGAACTGCACATCCACCCGCGCGGCGCGGATGGGCGCGAAAGCCTGGCCGCCGTCAGTGCTACCGTGCGGGCGGTACGCCAGGCC
>NZ_RZQG01000849.1:0-2518 GCF_003998635.1 Mesorhizobium sp. M7D.F.Ca.US.004.03.1.1 | reverse complement strand
CGCGCTTGACGCAGTGCTAAGGGTAGCGCCACCGGTCTCGCCGGCGCCTCCAGCCTTGCCACCGGTCTCGCCGGCGAGACCGGTGGCGCTACCCTTAGCACTGCGTCAAGCGAGGCTGGAGGCACTGGCGAGGCTGGAGGCACTGGCGAAGCCGGCGGCAAAGCTGGCGGTGCTGGCGAGACCGGCGGCAAGGCTGGCGGCGCTGGCGAGACCGGCGGCAAAGCTGGCGGCGAAAGCGGCAAGGGCAGCGGTGCTGGCGAAAGCGGCGGCAAGGCTGGAGGCGAAAGCGGCAAGAGCGGCGGCGCCGGCTAGACTGACAAACGCCTGAGACTGTCGGATGCCGTTAAGTGAGTTATTCACTTGCCGGCATCCGCTTGTCCAACAACCAACTCCATCGTCGAGGTTGTGTCGTTGGAAATATCACCTTCGCCGCCACCGACCGGCACGGCACATCTCTCACGAAGCATGCCGCTGTTCTATGCGCAAAATACCGTCCTGTCGGTTGTCACCAGTCCGAACCAGTATAACGCGCGGCCTCCTTCCACAAAGCGAGCGCAATGTTTGGCGAACGAGCTTTCACCTCAAAATCATGACCTCTGTATTTTCCGGCCACGATCCACACTGTCTTTGAGCGCTGATAAACAGTGACGCCCAGAGAGCTGGCGACAGTTCGCCACTGGTCGTTACCCCCCATGAATTGTAGCCCTGTCGCCATGCAACTGCACATGACAACGACAATGCCAGACCAGAGTTGCACGGAATGTGACGACTTTAACACTTGCCCATCGGTTGCCATGCCGGTTTTGCCAACACCCTACTGTCGATCTCGTCCCCCGCTTGGCGCAAGCAAACTCCCGGAACGAGGGTACGTGTCGAATCCTACCAAGCGTGGAAGGCGCGAAAAACAGCAAGCCACCAAGGGACAAGAACGTCCCCTCACCCCGCCCAAAGGTTTAGCGGAAACGTCCAAAGGCTATCTGGGATCAATACAGCGGCGGCAATACCATTCACCGATGATCTGCGTGCAACGGCAGCCACTTCGCTTGGTATGCAACGCTTGATCGCCCGCCGTACCAACCTGCGGCGGGTAATTTTCTTCGGATGGCGCCCATGCCTGCACTACTCCACATGCCGCTTCGCGCAGTCACCAGTTGGATGATCGTAGGTAGGGTCTAGTTATGCCTGCACTGTCGCGAAGGACGTTTGCGCAGGGAGCTCTGTTAGGCCTGTCGCACTGGCTCGGCGTTTGCAAGCCGGCTGACGCGTACCACCAGCCAGGCGATGGTGTAACGTTGGTGGCGGAAGGCAGACCCGTCGTCACTCTGGTCACCCCCGATACGCCCAACGACTCTGTCCACTACGCTGCGGTGGAACTCAGCTGGCATATTGAAAAGGCCACCGGCTTCCAACCTGCCACAGTGACCGAGAGCAAGGTGACGTCGACCGGGCTCGGCAAGACCCACATCTTTCTGGGCGATACCCGGTTTGCGCGAAAGGCCGGAGTCGATTTCGACGCCTTGGGGCCGGAGTCGTGTGCGCTTCGCACCGTCGGCCGCCACCTGTGTATCGCAGGGCACGACACGAGCGGCAGTCCTGTTGACGTCAACACGTCCGCGGGAACGCTCTTCGGCGTCTACGAACTTCTCGATCGCTACTTTGCGGTTCGGTGGCTGTGGCCGGGCGAACTGGGAACGTTTGTTCCAAAAGCAGAGTCAGTAGTCGTTCCTCTTCAAGATCGCGTGGTAACGCCTCGATTCATGCAGCGTCAAGTGCGCACGGGTGCTGGTTTAAGGACCAAAGATCATCCCGAGATGGGCTTCACCACCGCAGCAGCTGAAGACTACATGAACGCCCAGGCTGCATTTCTGCGTCGCAACCGCATGGGTCGCCGAATCCCGGCGAAGTACGGCCATGCCTTCGTCGACTGGTGGCGGCAGTATGGCGCTGAGCATCCAGAATGGTTCCAGCTGGTCAACGGCAAACGAGGCCCCTCACGGCTGGGTGGGCGCTTCTCGATGTGCATTTCCAATGCGGGTCTGCACGAAGAGATTGTCTCGCAGTGGCGTCAGCATGGAGGCGATCGCCCGGGGCATCTTCCAACCTTCGTCAACGCTGTTGAGAACGACGTCCCTGGCCAATGCGAATGCGATGTGTGCAAGGCGCTGGATGGTCACGAGCCGCCGAACTATCGAAAATTCATCCCGTCGAAGTCGAAGCTTGCCAGCAAGCCTTTCGTATCCGACCGTTATGCACGTTCCTGGCAAGCCATCCAGCAGAACGCTGCGAAATACAATTCAAACGCGGTTGTCGTGGGCTACGCCTATATGAACTACTTCGCCGCTCCGACATCGGGCGTAAAATTGGGCCCGAACATCATGATCGGATTTTGCCCATCATCCTGGTTCTATCCCCGAAGTGGCGACGAGCAAGACTGGATGAAGGCCCAGTGGCGCGGTTGGGCGGACACACAAGCTAAGCTTTTCATGCGGGCGAACTATTTTCTGGACGGATATTGTAT
>NZ_RZQG01000848.1:0-2524 GCF_003998635.1 Mesorhizobium sp. M7D.F.Ca.US.004.03.1.1 | reverse complement strand
GATCGAACGCTTGCCTTCGCTCGTCACCAGCGCCGCCTTGATGTCGAGCGGCTGGTCGTTGACGGTACCGGTCAGCGAGACATTGGCTGCGGGGCTGGCAATGTCGGCCTTGCCGCTCGCCGTCAGCTTGATGGTCTTCACCGTGCGGCCCGAGGCGGTCAGGCTGTCGCTGTCGGCGGAGACCGTGAAATCCGGCGCCGTCATCGCGCCGCTTGCCGACAGCGCGAAGTCGATACCGCCGGCAACCGGCACGCCGACCATCGGCGACAGAACCGAAACATCGCCCAGTTTGCCCTTGATGTCGGCCTGGATGTCGGTGCCTTGCATGCTGGCCGTGCCGGCGGCGCTGAGCGTGCCGGACGTGAACTCGATCGAATTGGCGGCGAAGGATCCCTGCGGATCGCGGGCCGCGCTGGCCGAGAATTTCACCCGGGCGCCGAGCACCGAGGCGATCTGCGGCGGAAAGGCCGTCGCCACGGCATCCGCGTTCATCTTCAGCTGCATCGACAGGTCGGCAAGCGCCACGGTGGCTGTCAGCGAGGCGTTGACCGCATCGGAGCGCAATGTGCCCTGGTCGATGGCAATGGCATCCTTGCTGACCGATCCGGCCAGAGCGACATCGACCTTGCCGGTGATCAAGGGCGCCAGCGTCGCCACGTCGGTCTTGAGACCACCCGCCTCCAGCTTGACGGTGACCGGCCCGGCGCGGTTCTGGATGTCGAAACCGTCGGAATGGATCTGCGCCGCCAGATCGTCCAGCCGCGTGCCGCCGGCGACGATCGAAACGAAGGACGCGCCGATGTCGATGATCGGCGCCTTGCCGTCGCCGAAGGCGCGGGCGGTGGCGTTGTTGATCGCCAGCGTGATCGGCTGCGCCTTGCTGCCGACGCTGATCACCACAGGTGGGCCCTTGGCGGCGAGTTCGACCGAGAGATCGCTGGCGCCGGCAGGATCGACGATGCCGGTAGCGGTGCCGTGCACCGCATCGCTGTCGACGTTGGCCCGGTCGACACTGACACCACCGGCGGTCGTTGCTGTACCCGCGACATCGAAGCTGGTCTTGCCGGCAAACAGCGGCTTCAAATTCTCCGGCAGGAAGCGGGCGAAATCGCCGTCGCCCTTGGCCTCGATGTGATTTCCCTTGTCGGTCAACTGATGGCGGCCCGTCAGCTGGGTGACGATCTTGCCGTCGACTGTGAACGTGCCGATGCCGTTCCAGTTGGCGAGCGGTCCCGTGCCCGAGACAATTATGTCGACCGGTGGCGCATCGGGCAGCTTGAGCAGATTGGCGATGATGCCGCCTGCCGGCTCCGAGGCCTTCAGGTCGAGGTCGAGCCTGTTGTCTGCCGGCGCAAAATGGATTTTGGCGTCGACATTGCCTTGCTTGCCGTCATGGCGGGTGACGTTGAGCGTCGTCTCGACCGCCAGCGGCGCGGCATCGGCCTTCAGCATCCCCTTGGCGGCAAGTTCGGCGACGCCGCTGCCGGCAAGGTCTTGCCCCAGTGCGATCTCGGGCAGGTCGATCTGCTTGATATCGAATGAAACCGGCAGCGTCGTCGTGCCGCTGCTCTGCGCTGGGTGCGTGCTGGCCACCGGCAACCGGGCGAGTTCTATGCGCTCGGCCGCGATGCGGTCGGCACTGAAGTTCTTCGACAGCAGCGCCAGCGGCGACCAGTCGATGGCCACCTTGCGGGCCACCAGCCAGGCACCATCGCGGTCCTCCAGCACGACATGGTCGACACTGAGGGCCCCGGACCAGATGCCGTCTATGCCGCTGATCGTGATCTTGCGGTCGTCGCTCGAGGCCAGCCGCGAAATGATACCGGCGAGATTGTCGCGGCCGCGCTCGGTCTTGGTCAGCACAACCAGCGCGCCGATCGCTCCCGCGACCACAATGAGCAGCGTGTAGAGGACAATACGAAGGATGCGCCAGACCGTCTTCATCGCTCAGAACGCCTGCCCGATGCCGGCATAGATGCCAAAATGCGGGTCGCCCGGATCGCGGTTGAGCGGCACGGCCGCGTCGATGCGCAGCGGCCCGAACGGCGTGACATAGCGCAGGCCGACGCCGGCGCCGACCTTGACGTCGGAGAAATCGGGGATCGATTTGGTCGACACGGTGCCGGCATCGACGAACGGCACGATGCCGATCGTGTCGGTGATGGCGATACGCATCTCGACCGAGGTTTCGAAGAAGGACAGACCGCCGATCGGCTGGCCGGTGAAATCCTTGGGGCCGATGCCCTGATAGGCGTAGCCACGCACCGAACCGCCGCCGCCGGAATAGAAGCGCCGGTCGGCCGGCACGTGTTCGAGGCTGGTGCCGACGATCGAACCGATGGCGACACGCTCGGCCAGTACGAACTTCGAAGCCGAATCCATCGACTGATAGGCCGATCCCTCGCCCTTCAGCTTGAGGAAGGCAGCACCGCTCAAAATGTCGTAGCTGGGCTCGGCATAGGCCAGCACCCGGAAGCCGCTGGTCGGGTTCAGCCGGTTGTCTCTGTTGTCATAGACATATTGC
>NZ_RZQG01000847.1:0-2526 GCF_003998635.1 Mesorhizobium sp. M7D.F.Ca.US.004.03.1.1 | reverse complement strand
GGCAGAACTCCCACTCGTCATAGACGATGCGCCACTTGCCGGGAGTCGATTCCCAGATGCCGGCGTAAAGGCCGCCCTCCCGCTCCTCGACATTCCAGGTGCGGAATTTCGGATCACCCGAGATCAGCCGATCCGGCGCCGGCGCGCCCTGTTCGGCGTCGACAGTGTCGACGCCGATGGCAAGAAATTTTGGCTCGGCCATGATCGGTCAGACCTTGGCGAGCGCCTGTTCGAGGTCGGCGACGATGTCGTTGACGTCCTCGATGCCGATAGAGAGCCGCACGGTGTCCGGGCCCGCGCCGGCCTTGACCTTCTGCTCGTCGGAAAGCTGGCGGTGCGTGGTCGACGCCGGGTGGATAACCAGCGACTTGGTGTCGCCGACATTGGCGAGGTGTGAGAACAGTTCGAGCGCCTCGACGAATTTCACGCCGGCGTCATAGCCGCCCTTGAGAGCGAAGGTGAACACGGCGCCCGCACCAAGCGGCGAGTACTTCTTCTGCAGCGCGTTGTTCTTGTCGCTGGGCAGGCCGGGGTAGTTCACCGACGCGACCTTGGGGTGGTTGGACAGCCAGGCGGCGACCGTCACGGCGTTGTCGCAGTGGCGCTGCATGCGCAGCGGCAAGGTTTCCAGGCCGGTCAGGATGAGGAAGGCGTTGAACGGCGAGATCGCCGGGCCGAGATCGCGCAGGCCGAGCACGCGCGCGGCAATGGCGAAGGCGAAATTGCCGAAGGTTTCATGCAGGACGAGGCCGCCATATTCAGGGCGCGGTTCCGACAGCATCGGGTATTTTCCCGACTTCGACCAGTCGAAGGTGCCGCCATCGACAATGGCGCCGCCGATCGAATTGCCATGGCCGCCGATGAATTTGGTCAGCGAATGCACGACGATGTCGGCGCCATGCTCGATCGGCCGGATCAGGTAGGGCGAGGCCAGTGTGTTGTCGACGATCAGCGGCAGGCCGTGCTTGCGCGCGATGTCGCCGATCTTCTCGATATCGACGAAAGTGCCGCCCGGATTGGCGAGGCTCTCGATAAAGATCGCCTTGGTTCTGTCGTCGATCTGGCTTTCGAAGGTCGAGATGTCGTTGGTGTCGGCCCAGCGCACCTCCCAGCCATAATTCTTGAAGGCATGGCCGAACTGATTGATCGAGCCGCCATAGAGCTTGTTGGCGGCAACGAAATTGTCGCCCGGCTGCATCAGATTGTGGAACACGATGACCTGCGCGGCATGGCCGGAGGCGACCGCTAGTGCCGCCGTGCCGCCTTCGAGGGCCGCCATGCGCTCTTCCAGCACCGCCTGCGTCGGGTTCATGATGCGGGTGTAGATGTTGCCGAAGGCCTTCAGCCCGAACAGCGAGGCGGCATGGTCGGCATCATCGAAGACGAAGGAGGTCGTCTGGTAGATCGGCGTGGCGCGTGCGCCGGTCGCCGGATCTGGCTTGGCGCCGGCATGGACGGCGAGCGTATTGAAACCTGGCGTGCGGGTCACTGAAAACCTCCCTGAAAAACCTTCTGAAATTCGCTGGGCATTCTTGGCGAAGCCCGGCCTCGAATGCAAAGAAGAAAATACCCTTCCGTGCGGGATCTTTTATGAAGCGGCAGGAAAATACTGCGTTTGTCGGAATAATTTTGCGCTTTCGCCCCTCGCCTATTTCTGGCGAACGCCGAAACTCTGGAATCCGGCGCGCATCAGCGGCTTCTTCGACGACAGCACACCGGAATTGACGCCGGTCCAGCCGATCTCGCCGGACAGCTTGCCATATTCGATCTTGGGGCAGCGGTTCATCACCACCTTGATGCCGGCAGCCTCGGCGCGCGCGGTTGCCTCGTCATGGCGCACGCCAAGCTGCATCCAGATCACTTTCGGCAAGGGATCAAGCCGCAACGCCTCGTCGACGATGCCGGGTACTGCCGCAGGCGCACGAAAGATGTCGACCATGTCGATCGGCTCCGGAATATCGGCGAGCCTGGAATAGGTCATCCGGCCGAGGATTTCCTTGCCGGCCTGGCCAGGATTGATCGGAAACACCGAAAAGCCCTTGGCCAGCAGATATTTCAGCACGAAATAGCTCGGTCGCACATCGTTGGCGGATGCGCCGACCATGGCGACGGTCTTCACCGAATTGAGAATGCCGGCGATGTAGGTGTTGTCGTAACTATCGTGGTTCATGCGGCTTCCTGCGGTAGTGATAGCGGTAAAGTTCACGGCTGAACCCAAGCGAGGCGTAGAGTGCGCGGGCCGGCGCGTTATCGGCCACCACCTGCAAGCATGCCGCCGACGCCCCTGCCCGCCGCGCCCAGTCAATGAGGCCGCCGACGGTCTTGCGGCCCAAGCCTTGCTGCCTGAAACGGCCATCGGTTTCAACCGATTCCACCACAAGCAGGCCATTGCGGATGACACCATAGGCCAAGGCGGCAATTTCGCTGTCGCGTTCACACGACACAAATGCCCGGTCCCCGAGGATCAGTCCGGTCATCTCGCGAAAGATGCGGCGCTCGGCGTCGTCAAAGGCCCCCATGCGGAAG
>NZ_RZQG01000846.1:0-2532 GCF_003998635.1 Mesorhizobium sp. M7D.F.Ca.US.004.03.1.1 | reverse complement strand
GTCGGCGGCCTCGATCCGTGCCATGGGGTTGAAAGATGCCGCCAAGCGGCTGATGGAAAAGGCCGGCGTGCCGGTGGTGCCGGGCTATCATGGCGAGGCGCAGGAGATCGTGCTGCTTGCGTCCAAGGCACGCGAGATCGGCTATCCCGTGCTGATCAAGGCGCGCGCCGGCGGCGGCGGCAAGGGCATGCGCCGGGTCGAACACCCCGATGAGTTTTCCGAGGCACTGTCCAGCGCACGGCGCGAGGCGAAAGCCGCTTTCGGCGACGACCGCGTGCTGGTCGAAAAATATGTCGACAAGCCGCGCCATATCGAAGTGCAGGTGTTCGGCGACAATTTCGGCAATGCGGTGCATCTCTACGAGCGCGACTGCTCGGCGCAGCGCCGCCACCAGAAGGTGATCGAGGAAGCGCCCGCCCCTGGCATGACCGAGGCTTTGCGCAAAGCGATGACGGAGGCAGCGGTGAAAGCCGCCAAGGCGATCAATTATTCGGGCGCCGGCACCATCGAGTTCATCGTCGATGCCTCGCAGGGCCTGAAGGCCGACCGCTTCTGGTTCATGGAGATGAACACCCGCCTGCAGGTCGAGCACCCGGTCACCGAGATGGTCACAGGCACAGATCTCGTCGAGTGGCAGTTGCGGATCGCATCGGGCGAGAAGCTGCCGAAGATGCAAAGCGAGATCGCGCTCGCCGGCCATGCCTTCGAGGCGCGCATCTATGCCGAGGATGCGGCAAAAGGGTTCCTGCCGGCGACCGGCACGCTGCATCATCTGAAATTTCCGGATGCAACCCCCGAAGGCGCGACTATGCGCATCGAGACCGGCGTGCGGGCGGGTGACGCCATCTCGCCCTATTACGACCCGATGATCGCCAAGCTGGTCGTCCACGCAAAGGACAGGCAGGCGGCACTCGACGCGCTCGGTGCGGCGCTGTCGCGAACCGAGATCGCCGGTTCGACCGTGAACACCGCCTTTCTTGCCGCTCTCGCCGCCGATCCGGACTTTGCCGCAGGCGATGTCGACACCAGCCTGATCGCCAGGCACCAGACGGCGCTGACCGAGATCGCGCCGCCGACCGGCGAAACCATTGCTGCCGCGGCCGTTGCGGCCTCCGGCGCCGGAGCAGCGCCGCCATCCAACGATCCGTGGTCGTCGATTGCCGGCTATGCGCATTTCCACAGCGTGGCGCGACGCACACGGCTGAAGTTCGGCGAAGACGATATCGCGGCGAAGGTCTCGGTACGGCCGGACGGGCGATTCCAGGTCGCGCTGGACAAGCCTTATGACGACACCAATTCGCATGATTTTCGTGCCGCGCCACGCCTCGCCTGCTGGCCAGGCCACATCACGGTGTTCGAGGGTGCTGTTGGCTATACCTTCGCCGTGCCGGACCCACTGGCACGGGCCGATGATGCGGCGGCAGGCGCCGGCAGCCTGCGTGCGCCGATGCCGGGGCTGGTCAAGCTGGTGCGCGCGGCAATAGGCGATGCCGTGATCAAGGGCCAACCGCTGCTGATCCTCGAGGCGATGAAGATGGAGCACACCATCGCCGCGCCACATGACGGCGTGATCGCCGAGATCGCCACAGAGGGCGCGCAGGTCACCGACGGGACTGTGCTGGTGCGGTTCGTCGAGGACCAAAACGCCTCGACCGCAGCGGTGAGCTGACGATTCGGAAGATAAACGACAGGGCAAACAAGAAAATGGCCGGGACGAGCCCGGCCATTTCTCTATGCTATTCAGCCACCAGGGCAGCGATTACTGGGCAATCGGCGCGTATTTTCCGTCATGCCACTGGTTGATGTCGTAGCTGGCATTCTTGAGGTCGCCCTTCTCGTCGAAGGTGACATCGCCGACAACAGTGCTGATCGGCGTGCCGTTCTTCAACGCTTCGGCAACCTTGGCCGGATCGTCGCTGCCGGCGCGCTTGATGCCTTCAGCAAAAGCCTGGATGGTGGCGTAAGAGAACAGCGTGAAGCCCTCCGGCACGAAACCGCCGGCCTTGATCTTCTCGACGGCTGCCTTGGCTTCCGGCTTTGCCTGGGGATCCGACGGGAAGACGAACATGGTGCCCTCGCCGGCCGGGCCAGCGACCTGCCAGAATTCGGGCGAGGCGATAGAGTCCGGCATGATCAGCTGGAACTTCAGGTTCTGTTCCGCCGACTGACGCAGGATCAGGCCAGCTTCAGGATGATAGCCGCCGAAATAAACGACGTCGGCCTTCAAGTCCTTGAGCTTGGTGACGAGAGCCGAATAGTCCTTCTCGCCAGCGTTGATACCGTCATAATAGACCTCCTTGAGGCCGCCGGCATTCATGGTTGCCTTGACGGCGTCAGCCACGCCCTGTCCGTAGGCGCTCTTGTCATGCAGGACGACGACATTCTTGCCGGCAAACTTCTTGGCGATCCATGGGCCGATGAAGGCGCCCTGCGCATCGTCACGCGTATAAAGGCGCATGATCGTCGGCCAGCCGGCCTTGGCCGCCGCGTCTGTCAGCACCGGGTTGGAAGAAGCCGGGCTCATCATCAGAG
>NZ_RZQG01000845.1:0-2535 GCF_003998635.1 Mesorhizobium sp. M7D.F.Ca.US.004.03.1.1 | reverse complement strand
GTCATCAGCTTCACCACGGCGGTGCTGGCGCTCGACCAGCCGGCGATCGTACTGATCCCGGCGGTCTTTCTGCTGGCCGCACTCATCGGGCTGATCAACGGCCTGGCGATCACCCGCTTCAACGTCCATCCGATCATCGCGACGCTGTCGACGCAGTACATCGTGCTTGGCATCACGCGCATCTTGCGTCCCGTCTCCGGCGGCACCGTGCCGGAGATCGTCATCGCCGCCGTCTCGGGCAATTTCCTTGGCATTCCCTATCCGGTCTTCTGGGGCATCGTCGTGATCCTGGCAGCCTGGAAGCTGCTCTACGGATCGCGATACGGGCTGCACCTGTTTGCGATCGGCGGCGGCATCGCGTCCGGCGCCGAGAGTGCCGCCCGCAATTTCGGCGTCTCCGACCGCCGCAACATCATCCTCGCCTATATGGTCTGTTCCTGTTTCGCAGCGGTTTCCGGTGTCTTCCTGGCCGGGCGCATCGTGTCGGGCGATCCGAATGTCGGGCTGCTTTTCGAACTCGACACCGTCACCGCCGTAGCCCTTGGAGGCACCCAGCTCTCCGGCGGCATAGGCAGCCTGCACGGCACGGTGATCGGTGCGCTGGTCATGGCGCTGCTGGCCAATGGCATGAACCTCGCCAACGTCTCGCCCTTTGTCCAGACAGCGATCAAGGGTGGCATCCTGCTGGCGGTGGTCGGGCTGCAATCCCGCAAGAAGATGGGGCTCTGAGAAATGGCTGCCGTTCTCGCAAATCCGATTACCCGGCGTCTGCTGCGCATCCCGCCGTCCTATTTTGTCTTCCTCGTGCTGCTGGCGACGCTGTGGATCGCGCGGCCGAACATGCTCAACCTCAACATCATGGGTATCTTCATCAGGCAGATCGTTCCGCTCGGCATCCTCGTGCTGGGGCAACTCGTCGTCATGCGGGTGAAGTCGATCGACCTCTCCGGCGGCGGCATCATCCTCTTGATCAACTATTTTATTTCGTCGGGCAGCTTCCCCGGCGCGTCGCTGCCATTCTTCGTCGTGCTGGCGCTCGCCACCGGCCTCGTCATTGGCTTGTTCAACGGCTTCATGATCGGCAACCGGCGGGTGTCGGCCGTCATCGTCACGCTGGCGGTCAGCATCATCCTGGTCGGGCTGGTGCAGTTCCTGTCGAGCGGCAATCCGCCCGGCGACGTGCCGAAACTGTTCAACGACCTCTACAACACGAAATTCCTGTCGGTTCCGACGCCGGTGCTGTTCTGGATCCTGCTGACCGCCGCGGTGTGGCTGCTTTTGTCGCAGACGGTGTTTGGCCGCTACGTCGCCTCGGTCGGAGAGAATGCCGAAGCCGCCCATTTTTCCGGCGTACCGGTTCAGCGCACCGTCATCTTGGCGCATACGCTCGCCGGCCTGATCGCGGCGATCGCGGCCCTGGTGCAGACCGGTTCGATTGCCGTCGGTAGCGTCCGCATCGGTCTCGATCTGCCGATCCTGGCCGTCGCGGCAACCATCCTTGGCGGCGTCGTCTTCGGCCGCGGCGACGGCGGCGTCTGGGGGCCTTTCTTCGGCGCGCTGTGCTTCGCCCTGCTGTTCGTGGTGATGACGGTGCTCGGCATCGACGAGCCCGGCAAGCTCATCGCCCAGGGCGTCATCATTCTCGGTGCTGCGATCTTCTACGGAGTGCGCGTGCGAAACCCTTGACTTGAGATGGCGAAAGGCAAGCCGGCACTGGCCCTCGCCGGGACCGACAAATCCGCGCGTTCAGACAATTGCAAACAGATGGAGAAACATGGATGTCACCGCCAAAAAACATCATGTGCTACGGCGACTCGCTGACCTGGGGCTGGGTTCCGGTCAAGGAGGGGTCGCCGACCTATCGCTATCCCTATGACCAGCGCTGGACCGGCGTCATGGCGGCGGCGCTGGGAGCGGGCTATCACATTATCGAAGAAGGCTTAAGCGCACGCACGACCTGTCTCGACGACCCCAACGACCCACGCCTGAACGGCGCCAATTACCTGCCCTCGGCCATCGCCAGCCATCTGCCGCTGGATCTGGTCATCGTGATGCTCGGCACCAACGACACCAAGTCCTATTTCCGCCGGACGCCTTACGAGATCGCCAATGGAATGGCGAAACTGGTCGGGCAGATCCTGACCAGCGCCGGCGGCATCGGCACCCCTTATCCGGCCCCGAGGGCGCTGGTCATTGCGCCACCGCCGCTGACCCCGATGCCCGATCCGTGGTTCGAGGGCATGTTTGGCGGCGGTCACGAAAAATCCAGGGATCTGGCCAGGCAGTACAAGGCGATGGCGGATTTCATGAAGATCGACTTCCTCAATGCCGGCGATTTCGTCACCACGGACGGTGTCGACGGCATTCATTTCACTGCCGCAAACAACGCCGATCTGGGGCGCGCCGTCGCCGACAAGGTCAAGTCGATCCTCGAGCCGAGCAAGGTCAGCACCGCCGCTTAAACCCGCCACGCCCGTCGGCTTGCGGCACACAGGCCCAGGGCGCAGGTGTATCGCTCGTTTCCTCCGGCGATAC
>NZ_RZQG01000844.1:0-2536 GCF_003998635.1 Mesorhizobium sp. M7D.F.Ca.US.004.03.1.1 | reverse complement strand
TGAAGGTGGCGGTGTATTCGTCCGACTCGAAGCTCGCCTTGTCCTCGACACGGAACGTGAAGGTCTGCGCTGTGCCCTGGATTTGATCCGCCGGCTGGCGCACGAAGACCTTCAGCATTTTCAGGCGATCGGGCTCGACCGGGATGGCAAAGGAGCGGCCTACCTTAATGTCGTCCCCGACCACGCTCATTTCGCCCCCTTGCAAGCCCTGCATAGTGACAACAATGGTCCGCGGTTCGGGGATCATGTTGAGCAGCTTGACGGTGTAGCCATTGCGGATCGAGCCGTCGGACAGCGTGACGAATTGCGGATTGCGGTCATGCAGCACGTTCACTTCGAGCCGATCGCGCGTCAGCAGCGAATAGAGCAGACCCAGGCCGATCAGCGACCACATACCCATGTAGACATAGGTGCGCGGCCGAAAGATCTTGCGAATATGGAAATGCGCCACCTTGTCGGAGAAAGGGCCGTCAGTGGTCCTGACCAGCGACGGATTGACGGAACTGGAGCCGCCCGCGGTCGCCAGCATCATGTTGGCGTTGTAATCGGAGAGCGTCGCGTAGGAGATCAGTCCATGCTCCCTGCCGAGCTTGTCCATGACGCCGTCGCAGGCGTCGATGCAAAGCGCGCAGGTGATGCATTCGAGCTGTTGGCCGTCGCGAATGTCGATCCCCATCGGGCAGACCGCGACGCAGGCATTGCAGTCGACGCAGTCGCCGACGGACTGACCTGCTGCCACGACCTTCTTGGCGTGACGCGAACGTGGTTCGCCGCGCCAGTCGTTGTAAGTGACGGTGAGGGAATTTTCGTCGAGCATCGCCGCCTGGATGCGTGGCCATGGGCACATGTAGGTGCAGACCTGCTCGCGCATCAGCCCACCGAACGTATAGGTCGTCGCCGTCAACACGGCGACGGTGATGTAGGCGACGGGGGCTGCGGTGCCGGTGAAAAGTTCGCGAGCCAACGTAGGCGCATCGGCGAAATAGAATATCCAGGCGCCCCCGGTCGCAGCACCTATGACCAGCCAGATGGCGTGTTTCGATACCCGCAGCGCAAGCTTGCGGGCGGTCCAGGGACCGGCATCGAGTTTCATGCGTGCGTTGCGATCACCCTCGATGGCGCGCTCGACAACCAGAAACAGATCGACCCAGACGGTCTGCGGACATGTATAGCCGCACCAGGCACGACCGATAGTCGACGTGATCAGGAAAAGACCGACGCCGGCCATGATCAGAAGGCCGGCCACATAGTAGAATTCCTGCGGCCATATCTCGATGAAGAAGAAGTAGAAGCGCCGGTTGGCGAGATCGAGCAGCACGGCCTGGTCCGGGGCGAACGGGCCACGGTCCCATCGCAACCACGGTGTCAGATAGTAGATACCGAGTGTGATCGCCATCACCAGCCACTTGAACCGGCGAAAGCTTCCCGTTGCCCGTTTCGGGAATATCTTCTTGCGCGCGGCATACATTGGCTGGCGCACTTTGGCGGAGTTCACCGCTTCGGCTTCGAGCCGCTCTACCTGCGTATTGTCCAGCACATGCATCTCCACTCGCGCAGGCGACAATCTGCCCATGCCCGGGCTGCCAGCGTATGGGAGTCTTGCCGCGGGGCGGGGGCAGGCGCGTTGATGCAAGTCAATTGCCGGTGCCGAATACAGGTCGAGGCCCGGCATGGCCGGGCCTCGTCGCTTGGCTGGCGAAGGGTTGGGATTAGGCCCCGCTTCCTATTCCCCACCACCAAGCGAATGGATGTAGACGGCGAGTTCCTTGACCTTGGTCTCGCCCAGGCGTGCGCCCCAGGCCGGCATGACGCCCTGTTTTGGCGCACGGACCTGTGCGGCGATGGCCGCCTCGCCGGATCCGTAGAGCCAGATCGCATCGGTCAGATCGGGCGCGCCGAGCTCCTTGTTGCCCTTTGCATTGTCGCCATGACAGGCCACGCAACTTTCGGCAAAGACCTTGGCGCCGGGCTCGACGAGGCCGGCATCCTGGACCTTTCCCGACAGGCTGGCGACATAGGTGCTGACCTGAGCGATCTGGTCAGTGGTTATGATGTCGCCAAAGGCAGGCATTTCCGACAGGCGCGTGTCCGGATCGGACGCGAAGCGGATGCCGTGCGTGATCGTCTGCTGGATCTGCTCGGCCTTGCCGCCCCACAGCCAGTCGTCGTCGTTGAGATTGGGAAAGCCCTTGGAACCTTGGGCGCCGGAGCCATGGCATTGTACGCAATTGACCTTGAAAGCGGCGCCACCGGCGGCGGTTGCGAATTCGCGCAGGCCATCGTCCGCGGCAATCTCCGAGACGCTCTTGGACTCCACCGCCGAGATATATTTGCCCTTCGCGACCTCAGCCACAGCCAGTTCGTTCTTGACGTCGTTGCGGCTGGAATAGCCGAGCACGCCCTTCGTCGCCGAGTGCAGCAGCGGCCATCCCGGATAGGCGATGGTGTAGCCGATGGCCCAGACAATGGTGACGTAAAACGTGATGACCCACCAGCGCGGAAGCGGGTTGTTGAGCTCCCTTATGCCATCCCACTC
>NZ_RZQG01000843.1:0-2538 GCF_003998635.1 Mesorhizobium sp. M7D.F.Ca.US.004.03.1.1 | reverse complement strand
GGCGGCAATCTGATCGGGTGTCAGCGCCGTCAGGGCGTCCAGTTCGGCCTGGGCGGCGGCCGCTGTAGCCTGGGCGACCTTGGCTTTCGCGGACTGCGTCACGAATGCCTGAATGGCAGCGAACTTTTTGCTCTTGGAGTTCATGTAGGCGTTGATGTTGCGCTGCAGCGAGTTCAACCGGCCGAGTTTGGCGTGGATGTTTTTCTCCTTGGGCACGGCCGAGACCTTTGTGGTCGTGTCGACCGTGGTGCTGTCCGCCTTTGCCGCCCGCCCGGGAGCCGACGACGACTTGCCGTGCGAAGCGCCGCTCTTGCCACTGCCATTGCCGCCGCCGTTACCGCCAGCATTGCCACCGCCGTTCCCGTTGCCGCCGGCATTGCCACCGCCATTGCCGCCGCCGTGCCCGTTGCCGCCGGCTCCGGCGAGCGCCGGAGACGCCAGAAGCGCCAATGCGGCAAGCGCCGCGAACAGAGTCTTTCGGTTCGTCATGGTAACCTCCTCGGGGAATCGCCACCCTCGCCCGACCGCTAGGCGACCGTCGTATGAGAAATCGCTAATTGTACAGAGTAAACTTTAGACAAATGCCGTCTCAATACGCGAGCCGGCAACCAGCCGGCACCATAAACCTTTGATATCAAATACAAATCAATCTTCTCAGATCGCCATGGCACTGAAGTCCCACGTCGGCCAGACTATAGTCCTGCCGCCGAGCAGCGGCACGGGTAAAAGTCGTGGCGTAGTATATCGGAAAGGCTTTGAAACACGGGACGTCCATAACGAAAGCACAGGTCTCAGCCGATGCTTTCGCCCCCATCGATCACCAGCGCCTGGCCGGTCATGAAGGATGAGCGGTCGGAGACGAGGAACAGGATCGCCTCGGCGATCTCATCGGCGCTGGCCCAGCGCCCCATCGGTATCTTGGTGCGGACATAGTTTTCGATCGCCTCGCGTCCACCCATCTGGGCGATGAACGGCCCGTTGAACGGCGTGTCGACCCAGCCGGGACAGAGTGCGTTGACGCGGACATTGTGCCGGGCGTAGTCGAGCGACATCTGCCGCGTCATTGCCACCACCGCATGTTTGGAGGTTGCGTAGGCGATCATCTCGCGGTCGTAGAACACGCCCGAATTGGAGGCGGTGTTGAGGATGACACCGCCGCCTCGTGCGACCATCGACGGCATGACCATCCTGGCCGCCAGGAACTGCGCCCGCACATTGACCCGCCACGAGGCATCCATGCCGTCGACTTCGACTTCAGTCAGCGTGCCGCCGACCTGGATGCCGGCGTGATTGTGCAGGATGTCGATGCGCCCATGCCTGTCGAGCGTGCCGGCAATGAGTTGCCCGACCGCCGCGTCATCAGCGACATCGGTCGCGATTGCCTCGGCCTGCCCTCCCGCTGCCCGAATGTCCGAAGCTGTTGCTTCGCCGGCGGCCTGATCCCTGTCGGCGATGACGACCACCGCGCCTTCCCTGGCCATGGTCATGGCGCCGGCGCGCCCGATGCCGGAGCCGGCGCCTGTCACCACGGCGATGCGGTCTTTGAGGATCATGACGCAGCTTTCAGTTTGACGGTTTGCGTTGGCGCAACTGCCATTGGGCAAGCACCACAAGCAGCACGGAGGCGACGAGGACGATCGTCGCGATGGCATTGATTTCCGGCGTCACGCCACGCCGGATCGAAGCGAAGACATAGATCGGCAACGTCGTCTGTGCGCCGGCGACGAAGAAGGCGACGATGAAATCATCGAAGGAGAAGGTGAAGGCGAGCAGGAAGCCGGCGACCACCGCCGGCAGGATCTGTGGCAGGACGATGCTGCGAAACGTCGTCAACGGCGTGGCGTAGAGATCACTCGAAGCCTCGACCAGATTGCGGTCGAGGCTGCCGAGCCGGGTGCCAACGATCATCGTCACCAGCGCCATCGAAAACAGCCCATGTGCCGCAATGATGGAACCGTAGCCGAGCGCCAGGCGCGGCGGCTGGCCATCCGGCCAGATCGAGGCGAGGAACGGGTTGACGACGCCAAAGAGCTGGACGAGCGCAACCAGCGTCGAAATGCCGATGACGACACCCGGAACGACGATCGCGGCCCCGAGAAGGGCATCGAAAACCGCGCGGGTTCTGACGCTGACACGCGCCAGGCCGAGTGCGGCCGCCGTGCCGCACAGCGCCGCCAGCGAAGCGCTGGTGGTGGCAATGAACAGGCTGTTCTTCAGCGCCTCGACCAGGAACGGGTTCGCCAGCGCCTTGCCGTACCATTGCACCGAAAAGCCGGTGAACTCGCTGGCATGGTGACCGGCGTTGAAGGAGAACAGCACGACCAGCGCGATCGGCAGATAGAGGAAGGCAAAGACGGCAATGACAAAGGCGCGCATCAGATCAGGTCCACCCGGCGCGCGCCCGAAACCCGGGTCGAGATGCGGTTGGCGGCAATCAGCACCACCACCGAGACCAGCACCAGCGTGATCGCGATGGCCGATCCGAACGGCCAGTTGCGCGACTGCAGGAACAGGTCGACCAGCGCGTTGCCGATGAAG
>NZ_RZQG01000842.1:0-2541 GCF_003998635.1 Mesorhizobium sp. M7D.F.Ca.US.004.03.1.1 | reverse complement strand
GGGCAGGCCGTCGGTCACCGCCATTTCGATGGTCTGGGTGACGCTGGCGCGCAGCTGGTCGTTGTAACGCTTGCGGCGCACCTGGGTACCCAGCCGCGCCGTCAGTTCCTGCTGGTCGATCGGCCGCATCAGATAGTCGTTGATGCCGAGTTCGAGGCCGCGGATGATGCGCTCCTCCTCGCCCTCCTCCGCCAGAAGAATGATCGGCACGAAGCGGGTGCGATCCAGCGAGCGCAACTGCGAACAGAGCCTGAGCGGATCAAAATCGGCGAACGCAGTCGAGATCATCACGCATTCATAGGACGTCTCGGCGGCCTGGAAGAAGCCGGCATGCGGATCGCTGGAGACATCGAGGTCGGCGCGGTCGCGCAGCATCTTCTGGATGCGCTCGACGGATGATTTGCGCTCGTCGATCAAAAGCACTTTCGGTGTCGTGTCCTCGGACGCGAAATTGCGGCTCAAAAGCTCTTCGATGCCGATGTTGCGCGTCGTCGAAGCACGCAGCCGCAACTCATCGGTCAGTGACTTCAGGCGAACCAGGCTCTTGACGCGCGTCATCAGCTGCAGGTCGTTGACCGGCTTGGTCAGGAAGTCGTCCGCGCCGGCCTCGAGCCCGCGTACGCGGTCGGAAACCTGGTCGAGCGCGGTGATCATCACCACCGGAATGTGCGATGTCGCCGGATCGCTTTTCAGCCGCCGGCAGACCTCGAAGCCGTCCATGTCAGGCATCATCACGTCGAGCAGCACGACATCGACCTTGCCATTCTCGCAGGTTTCGATCGCATCCGGCCCGTTGGTGGCGGTCAGCACCTCGAAATATTCGGCCAGCAGCCGGACTTCCAGCAGCCGCACATTGGCAGGGATGTCGTCGACGACGAGGATCCGCGCAGTCATTTCACAAGGCTCCGGCTCGGCTGAAAGGGTACATCACGCATCACCCAAATAGGATTTGATGGTTTCGATAAAACGCGGCACCGAGATCGGCTTCGAAATATAGGCCTCGCAGCCACCCTGGCGGATGCGTTCCTCGTCGCCCTTCATCGCGAAGGCGGTCACCGCAATGACTGGGATGACGTGCAGCTCGTCGTCCTCCTTCAGCCATTTGGTCACCTCCAGCCCCGACACTTCAGGCAGCTGGATATCCATCAGGATGAGATCCGGCTTATGCAGGCGCGCCAGATCGAGCGCTTCCAGACCGTTGCGGGTGCGCACGGTCTCGTAACCGCTTGCCTCGATGAGGTCCCGAAAGAGCTTCATGTTGAGCTCGTTGTCCTCGACGATCATGACCTTCTTCGGCATCGATATCCCGTCCCGGTCGTCCTTCCGCTCGAAGGCGACCGTCATGCGCCCATGTCTAGACGCACCAAACCCTGCTTCACTTTACGGCAATATGATTGACGAAACGGAAATCCGCGGCTGGAAAACAACGCAAATTCCACCTCGTCCCCCTGCGCGTCCAAAGGGCGCGCGACGCTCTAATGGCTTGCCGCAAGCAATTCTTGCCATTACTGCGGGAGAGACTCATTCCACACCGAAGGTAGTGATGGCAAACGCAGCGTCAATGCGCGAAGAAGCGGAATCGATTGCCGTGAAGGCCCTGGGCTTCGTCGCCTCCGATCCGGAGCTGCTGCCGCGCTTTCTGGCAATCACCGGCATAGAGGCGCATTCTATCCGCAAAGCCGCCAGCGAGCCGGGTTTTCTGGCCGGTGTCCTGCAGTTCATTCTCGCCCACGAGCCGACGCTGATGCGCTTTGCCGAGGAAACCGGCACGCCGCCGGCTGCCGTCGGCAAAGCCTTGCGGGCGCTGCCGCTGGGCGACGACAACCATGAGCATTCGATATGAGCGATGACCCCGAAACCGCGCGCCAGATCGAGGAACTGGCGGCCGACGACCGGCCGCTGCTTGTGCTCGACGTCGACGACGTCGTGCTCGAGTTCATCCGCCCGTTCCCGAATTTCCTCAAGGCGCGCGGCTTTGGCCTGACGCTGGCCTCCTTTCGGCTGACCGGCAACATTGCCGAGACGGCGAGCGGCCGGCTGATCGAACAGCCTGAAGTCACGGCACTCCTGGGCGATTTCTTTGACGCGCAAGCCGATTGGCAGAGCATTACCGACGGCGCAGCAGAGGCCCTGGCAGGGCTCGGCGACCGCGCGGAAATCATCTTGCTGACGGCCATGCCGCACAGACACCGCGCCGTGCGTCGCGCCCATCTCGATGCCCTCGGGCTGAGCTACCCACTTCTGACCACTGAAATGGCCAAGGGACCGGCAGTGGCCAAGCTTCGCGGCAAGGCCGCCAGGCCGGTGGTCTTCGTCGACGATCAGCCGCACAATCTAGCGTCGGTGCGGGGATCGGTCGCCGACGCCGAACTGTTCCATCTGATGGCCGACAATTCGCTGCGCGCATTCCTGCCGCCGGTGACGGACGACATCGTCGTCGTCCAGGACTGGCGCGAAGCCGCGCCGAAGATCGCGAGCGCGCTGGGGCTCTAAAGCCCTAGCCCCTCAAGGGTTCAGTTTCGCTCCGCCATTGTCGCTACC